>CAJQNE010000001.1 GCA_905479545.1 uncultured Gammaproteobacteria bacterium
ACCGTAGTGATGGCTCTGATGGCCGCGCTACTGCTGTCGCTGACATTCGTACCTGCTGCCGTCGCTGCGTTTATGACCGGCAAAGTGAGTGAGCGCGAAAACTTTTTTATTTGCGGCGCAAAAGCCATCTATCGCCCCCTATTGAAAGCGGCTCTGGCACTGCGTTGGTTGCTGTTGCTTGGAGCTACTGCACTGGTTGTAGTGAGCGGCTGGCTGGCAACGACGCTGGGCTCTGAATTTGTACCGCAGCTGGATGAAGGCGACATTGCTATTCAGGCACTGCGAGCGACGGGTACCGGTTTGGAACAGTCGGTGGCGATGCAGCTACCACTGGAAAAAACGCTGCTGGAATTCCCTCAGGTCGTCACCGTATTTGCCCGGGTTGGCACAGCGGAAGTAGCCACTGACCCCATGCCGCCAAATATCGCCGACGGCTACGCGATTCTAAAACCGCGCTCTGAATGGCCTGACCCGAGCATGACCAAAGCTGAACTGGTCGCCGAAATGGAGACTGCTTTGGGCGAACTGGTCGGTAATAACTACGAGTTCTCGCAGCCGATTCAACTGCGATTTAACGAGCTGATTTCCGGCGTGCGTTCTGATCTCGGTGTGAAAGTTTTTGGCGATGATCTTGAGCAACTGCTGGAAAGTGCCGAAGCCGTTAGTAAGGTAATCAGCAGTATTGACGGTGCAGCCGACGTTCGTGTCGAACAGGTTAGCGGTCTGCCGGTGTTATCCGTACTTCCCAACCGCAATGCGCTGGCCCGTTACGGTTTAAACGTAGCTGACTTACAGGACTTGGTGGCTACTGCTGTCGGCGGTGAATCAGCCGGTTTAATCTTTGACGGTGACCGTCGCTTTGAATTAGTCGTGCGTCTACCCGAAGCGCAGCGCAGTGATTTGAATGTGCTGGAACGGCTACCAGTTGCCTTAGCCGATGGCAGTTACGTGCCGTTATCTGAAGTGGCTACCCTGCAGTTGGCGCCAGCTCCGGCCCAGGTTAGCCGTGAAAATGGCAAGCGGCGGGTAGTGGTTAGCGCCAATGTGCGCGGCCGCGATTTGGGCTCGTTCGTTACCGAAGTACAGCAGCAGATTGCCGACAACGTCGATTTGCCCGCTGGCTATTGGCTTGATTACGGCGGAACGTTTGAGCAACTGCAATCCGCCTCGGCGCGATTGAAAGTTGTTGTGCCGATTACCTTGTTGCTGATTATTGGTTTGCTGTTAATGGCCTTCGGCTCGTTAAAAGACGCACTGATTATTTTCAGCGGTGTGCCGCTGGCGCTTACCGGCGGCGTAATGGCGCTGTGGTTGCGTGATCTGCCGCTGTCGATCTCAGCGGGTATTGGTTTTATCGCTCTGTCCGGCGTGGCCGTACTTAATGGGCTCGTGATGCTGGCGTTTATTCGGGATGTTTGGCACGAAAACGGCGACTTAGTCACCGCGATTGTTGAAGGGGCGTTAACTCGCTTACGCCCTGTGTTGATGACGGCGTTGGTCGCCAGCCTTGGTTTTGTGCCGATGGCACTGAATACCGGCACTGGTGCTGAAGTGCAGCGACCGCTGGCAACCGTGGTGATTGGTGGCATTATTTCATCAACGCTGCTGACGCTATTAGTGCTGCCCGCGTTGTATCGCATTGTGCACAGCCGGGACGATAAACGGAGGAAAGCACTCAATGAAAAGGAGAGTAGTTATGTCTGATTGCGGCTGTGAGTTTGAAGCTCGGAATAAAGCGGAAAGAAAAGTGCTGATTGCGCTGCTGGCCATTAACGGCAGTATGTTTGTGTTCGAGTTCGTGCTTGGCTGGCTGGGTCAATCGACCGGATTGATTGCCGACTCGCTGGACATGCTCGCCGATGCGTCGGTTTATGCGGTGAGCTTGTATGCGGTGGGGCGAGCCGCCGGCGTTAAACAGTCGGCGGCGCGTTTGTCCGGCTGGTTGCAGATAGCGCTGGCCGGGCTGGTGCTGATCGATGTGATGCGCCGGGCAGTGCTGGGGAGCGATCCGCTGGGTGGCTGGATGATCAGCGTCGCCTTGGTCGCGCTGGTCGCCAACGTCACCTGCCTATGGTTAATTCGCAAGCACCGCGACGGCGAAGTGCATATGCGCGCGGCCTGGATATTCTCAGCCAACGATGTAATCGCAAACACCGGCGTAATACTGGCTGGCGTGTTGGTTGCCACTACTGGCTCTCGCTGGCCGGATTTGGTGATCGGTGTGATTGTGGCCGTGATCGTGATGAGAGGCGGTATTCGTATATTGCGGGAGTCACGTGAAGACTCTGTTCAAACTGAATATTCCGGAGGGTCAGAATAGTGGCGTGGGATAGAGATGATTTTCGACGAGGTTATAAACGCCTAGCTCCGGTCTATGACCGGGGACTCGTGCTTTACGAGTTAGTGGGAATGCGGTTCGGCAAGTATCGGCGTGAGACCATCGCTCACTTGCAGTTGCAGCCGGGCGACACCGTGGTCGATTTGGGTTGCGGCACCGGTGTCAATTTGCCTTATCTTGTTGACG
>CAJQNE010000002.1 GCA_905479545.1 uncultured Gammaproteobacteria bacterium
CCGGCAATATCCATCGTGTCGGTTAAGCAATCAGCGAGCGTTTGAGTTACCAGCGGATGGTCGGGCACTTCGCGTTTACCGGCCAGGTTTTCGGCACAGGCGATCTGATCGGGAAATACCACCGCAACCAGATCTTCGGCATCATTCCGCTGAAACTGTGGCGGCTGCTTTTTACCACCGCGGCGACGGACAATCGCCAGCGCAATACTGGCGTTCCAGCGCCAGCGGGTTTCAAACATCGGTGAGTCTAAAACGGCCTGTACTAGCACGTCGCGACAGGTGGTGGCGTTCAGGTATTTGGCCGGTTCGCTAATTGGAAAGCTGTGCGTGCTGCCGAGGCTGAGCACAATGCTGTCGTCGAGCGCGGCGGCTTGTAGCTCGAAGTTAAACTTGCGGCAAAAGCGTTTGCGTAACGCCAGGCCCCAGGCCCGATTTATCCGCGAGCCAAATGGGCTGTGCACTATAAAGTGCAGGTCGCCGCTGCCGTCAAAAAAGCGTTCGAAGACGATCTGGTCCTGAGTCGGCAGTACGCCTAGTGCTGCCTTGGCGGTAGCGAGGTATTCAACCAGCTGGCTGGCGGCTGATTCTGGTAGCGGCAGCTCGTTAAGTAGCCAGGCAGTTGTCGCTGGCACAGTGGTGTTGGTGAGCTTCTCCTCAATGGCTGCACGCAGTCGGCTCACCGAAAAGCTTAGTTCATCACTGCGGCCCGGCGCATCACCAAACCAGAACGGCAGGCTGGGCATCGCGCCCGGCGCATCGGCAACGTAAACCTTGCCGGCGGCGACCTGCAAAATTCGATACGGCGTGTTGCCGAGCTGGAATACGTCACCCGGCAACGACTCAAAGGCAAAATCCTCATTCAGCGTGCCAATAAAGGTGCCTTCGGGCTGCAGAATCACCTCATAGTCGAATTGATCCGGGATAGTGCCGCCGTTTAACACCGCCCGCAGCGCGCTGCCTTTGCGACCACGAAGTTTGCCGTTGACCGTGTCGCGGTGCAGCTGGGCTTCACGGCGGCCCCGGCGACCGGCATAGCTGCTACTAAGCATTTCTACCGTGGCCGTGAAACTCTCGCGGCTTAAATCGCGGTAGGGCCAGGCCCGACGATATTGCTCATAAAGAGCCTGCTCGTCCCATTCCTGATGGGCTATTTCAGCGACAATTTGCTGCGCCAGCACGTCCAGTGGTTGTTCAAAAAATCGCACGGCATCCAGCTCGCCGCGTTGCACGCTATCTACCAGTGCGGTGCACTCCACCAATTCGTCGCGGGTGAGCGGGAACAGCCGACCTTTTGGGGTGCCGCCAACCTGGTGGCCAGCCCGACCGACACGCTGCAGCAGAGCGGCGATAGAGCGGGGTGAGCCGAGTTGCACCACCAGGTCGATATCACCAATATCAATACCTAATTCGAGAGAAGCGGTGGCGACCAGTGCTTGCAGCTGGCCATTTTTGAGTCGCATTTCGGCATCAAGCCGGTGTTCTTTAGAGAGCGAGCCGTGATGCGCGGTTACTGCTTCGTCACCCAGCGCTTCGCCGAGAAAGCGAGCGATGCGTTCGGCTAAGCGGCGGTTGTTGACGAATATCAGCGTGGTGTTATGGGCCTGAATGAGTTCGACCAGCTGGCCATAAATTTCTCCCCACACCTCGGCGGCCATTACCGCACTGAGCGGCGAGCGCGGCACGCAAAGTCGTAAGTCGCGGTCACGCTGGTGGCCGGTATCGACGATGTGGCAAGGCTCAACTTCGCCGTTTTTGCCATAGCCGACCAAATAAGCTGCCATGGTCTCGATAGGTTTTTGGGTTGCTGACAGGCCGATGCGCAGTGGTCGTTGACCGGTAGTTTCGGCAGTCAGTGCCGCCAACCGCTCAAGGCTTAATGTTAAATGGGCACCGCGCTTACTATTGGCCACTGCGTGCAGCTCATCAACGATAACTTCTTGCACGGTGCTGAGCATTTCGCGACCGCTCGCCGAGGTGAGCAGGATGTAGAGTGACTCTGGTGTTGTAACTAATATATGCGGTGGTGTGCGCCGCATTTTGTTCCGCTCGTTTTGCGGAGTATCGCCGCTGCGAGTCATCGCGGTGATCGCTGCGGCCGGCAAGTCCATCGCATTTAACATTTCGTTAATGCCGGCCAAGGGCAGCTGCAGGTTCTTATGCACGTCGGCGCTTAGCGCTTTTAGCGGCGAGACATATAGCACGCGCGTTTGCGCCGGCAGGCCGCGTTTCAGGCTCTCGCAAACCAGGCTGTTTATAGCGGACAAGAAGGCCGCCAGCGTTTTGCCCGAACCGGTGGGCGCGGCTACCAGCGTGTGTCGGCCTTCGGCAATGGCTGGCCAGGCGGCTTGTTGCGCGGCAGTGGCTCGGCCTAAATCGCGCTCAAACCAGCGCTCAACTGCAGGGTGAAAGCCGTTGGGGCCGGTCGCGCTGGTGGCTGGCGCCGAGGCAAAGGGCAACGGGGCGGTAGGTGACATACCGCTAAGTGTATCGCTTTGCACCGGTCGCCGCTTGGCGCAAAATTTATGGCGTCAAAAACTTAAACAGATAAAAATTGTAGCGCTTGTCGCGTTAATTGCTCCGCTAAACAGCTTAAAGCAGTTCGCTAAGTGCATTGCGTTATGTAATTAACGTCTATTGTCCTTACGGCTACATTTTTATGCCTGCCATTACTTTGTTCAAACCAGTTTCCGGCGTCGCTGTTAAAGCTATGCTCGGTGCAGCTGCCTTATGTTGGGCTGCTGCCAGCCCGGCGTTAACCTGGAATATTAGCTACGACGATGTGTTGAATAACACGGGAGTTGGTTTTGACGACCCCGCCAGCGGCGCGGCCAGGCAGGCCACGCTGGATGCAGTAACAGGCTATTTGAGCTCGGTACTAACCGGCGCGCCGGGCACTATTGATCTGCAAATCCGCCAGTCAGAGTTGGATGGCACCGGCGTGCTTGGCACCGGCGGCACCTACTTTTTTACCGCACCTAATGGCTTTTCAAACGGTTTTGCGTTTCGCCACGCGACAACAGGAGTAGACCCCGCGTCGTCAGTGCCGGATGCCTTTGTCACCTTCGATTTCGGACACGACATCCATAGCGGCCTCGACGCACCGGGGGCCAATCAGGTCGATTTGTATAGCCTGGCATTGCACGAAATAATGCACGGTCTGGGTTTCCTCACCTTGTTGAGGGCAGATGGCACCAGCTCAATTACCGGCACCGATCCGGGGGTCTATACCGTATTTAATAGCCGCCTGGCCCGCGGCGACGGGACTAAGCTATTTGCCCCGAACGGCGATTTCATCGGTAACCCGAGTGACCTGACCAGCGATGATTTATTCTTCGACGGCGTGGCTGCTAACGATGCCAATGGTGGCAACCCCGTTAAGCTTAATGCGCCAGCTACCGGCGGTTCAGTAGCCCATTTAGATGATGCGACGTTCCCGACAGCTGTCACCAATACCACGTTAAACGCGGGGGAGCAGCGTCGTGAGTTAAGCGAAATAGAACTCGGGATATTGACCGACCTTGGTTATAACGTAACGCCGGGTATTGCCAGTAGCGATAGTACTGGTGCCACAGTCACGGTGCCGCTACCAGGCGGATTGTGGCTAGTGCTGGGTGGCCTGGTCATTCTGCTTCGGCAGCGTCGGCAGCGTCGGCTGCTGTTGGTAGCATAGTCCGCGACTGTTAGGTCAGTCAGGCTGTGTTGGTTAATGGCTTCTGCCTTTCAATTGCGATTTATAGGATGCTCGTCACGGTAAAACTGTGAGAAATTTGTCGGAACTATTTGCACCCATGGCGGTAACGTTGCAAACTCCGTGAACAGAAAAAAAAGAGCGACTGTAATAAACGGTCGCCAACATCCTATAAAACTGCGAGAAGACGAGTACCAGGCCAACCTAGTGTTGTAAGCGCAAGAGTGTGCCGGTGTTTGGAGGAAGTAATATGCACAAGCGTTGTTCCGCTTACCTACGGGCTGCCATTGGAACGCTATCTGGCAAAACGGCCGCGTCGTTATTGTCTGTTGGCACATTGGCTCTGCTCACCGCCACCCCGGCAGCGGCATTCGATTTTGAGTACGGCGAAATTACCGGCACTTTTAAAACCCGTATTTCGGTGGGTGCTCAGATCCGTACTGAGACCGCTTCTAACGATTATATAGGTAAGCTCAATGTGCCCGGTCAGGAAGCGCTTTGTGATGCTAACACCGGCGCTATCGTCCTTGGTGGAGCCGCATTAGAGATCGCAGGCCAACAAGTTCAAGACCCCCTGGGTGGTTGTGCACTGTCGAACTTTTCCGAATTTGCCGCGGCAGAGGGTAGCTATGCCGCTCACGGCATTGACGACGGTAACCTTAACTACGACAAAAACGAAGTAGTTCAGGCTGCCGTGAAAATGGTCAACGATTTCTCAGCTAGCTATGAGAGCTGGTCAGTGGTCGGCCGCATCATTTCCCTGGCTGATCCGGTATCGGCTGATTTTGAAGAGTATAACCAGAATACTTTCTATACCTGTGACCTGAATGATGACCTGACAGTGACTCAGGAAGAGCGTGACACTGCCCAAGCCGATGGCATGGTTTGTGGTGCTCAGCCAATTAATACTCCGCGTGAAAAGGATGCCGAAGATGCACACGGTTTCGACATCAACTTAGAAACTATATACGTGGAAAAAGTACTTGAGCTGTTTGGCCGTACGCAAGTACTTCGGGTCGGAAAGCAGACTATTCGCTGGGGCGAATCGCTGGCAATACCAATTAACTCTATTAACACTATCAACCCGCCGGACGCGGTACGGCTGCGTACACCGGGCCGGACACTGGATGAAATTTTTAACCCGACCAATGCGATATTCTTAAGCTCTGATCTTACCGACGCGGTTAGCTTCCAGGCGACTTACTTGCTGGGCTGGGACCCGGTTCGAATTAATTCTCCCGGTACGTTTTTTAGTCCGGCTGACGTAATTGGTGTCGGCCAGGGTCGCGAAGCTGCAACCTTAGGCCTCGGCTTTTCACGCGAAGACCCGTCGAACCTGCTCGATCGGCCTCAGGGTAATGCCATAGCCATAGATCAGTTTGGCCGCGATTGTTTTGCTGATAGGGACGGCGGCGGTTTTACTTACACCAATGTTGACGGCACTACCACTGATCGGACAGGTTTTGGCGGACAAAATGACACGCTGAACCAGGGTGCACACCGCGGTCAAATGCAGGAAGCAGACTACCAGGTAGATCGTAACCAGGATGGTGAAGCGGAAATAGTAAGAGGCCTGGAGCCCGTCGCATTTACGGAAGAAGGTCCGTTGGACTTCTCTAGTGGCCGACAAGCTTGTCTATCAAATTCCCTCACTCCGGATGATGCCGGTCAATGGGGCATCCAGTTTAAATGGTTCGCCGAGAATCTGGGTGGCAGTGAAATCGGTTTTTATTACCTGAACTATCACAGCCGTTTGCCTTATATCTCGCTTTATTCAGCACAGGCTTCCCGACCGCTAACGGTGGATGAATT
>CAJQNE010000003.1 GCA_905479545.1 uncultured Gammaproteobacteria bacterium
AAGGCGCTGCGGGTGTTTTTGAATACATCTACGGGCGCATTACGCATCGTTTTCCGGTCCATCGACAGCACGTCGTAAAGCTCGGCTATGGCCGCGCTGGTTGGTTTGCCGTCGCAGGCTTTGTATACCTGGCGGCGCTGAATAATCGCGCCTTCGCCGCCTTCGAGGTGGAAGTTGTTTCTAATATTCGGCCAGTCACCGGCTCCGACATAGCTAGCGAAGCGCTGCGCAAATTCTGCGACCGTCTCGTTGGCTGGCGCCGGGTCAACGGCCGCATCGGGTTGGGCATCCGGGTCGAGCGCCACCAGTAGTAGCATCGGTTTGCCGTTGTTGTATACCGGCAGGCGTAACTCCGCCGACGCCTGCTCGCGCTTGTCTTCATAAGAAAGCTTAATGGCCTGGGTAACTTTGGCGCGTTCTGCTGCGGGTAGCAGGTTGATTACATCGAGTTCGGGCTGAGGAATATTTTCGATATTGATTACCGCGTGTTTCACCTTGCGGTTTTTCATGTCATCAAAATAAGCTTTCAGCGTGGTGTCCAGATCAATACCACCGCCATGGATATGGAACTGGCGTTTAATACTTTTCCAACTACCGAGGCGGGTTTGTTTAGCAATTTTCTCGGCGTAGCGCTCAACGGCGGCTTGTTCCAGTGCCGTCGGCATTCGTTGTTCTGCTTGTTCTTGCCGTGCCGCTATCTCCACGACGGCACCAGCTTCGGGATGCATACCCTGAGGCTGCATTTCCAGCAGAAAAGCGTTTGGCCCGTCATTCAGAGCGTCGTTAGTCGTCGGGTTTTGTGCCCATGCCGGGGCCGCAGACAGGCTGATAGCGAGTAGGGCGGAATGTCCGAACCGTAAAGATAAGATCTGCATCGCAGGACTCCTCAATGGGCTAATTCAAAGGCCGGATTTTTATCGTTGGTTATTTGGCTAGTGCGGTTAAGTTTGATCTCGCGTTGTCGAATTAGCCACGATTGTGTCTAACTAGACACATTTGTTGAGGCGGGGCGGGTCAGACCTTGTCATCTGGTGTTTTCTGAGCAGAGCTTAAACTCAAGGGTTCTAAATTTTCCGCTGCGCTCAATCGTCTGGTGGCAGGGAATAACCGCCAGGAAGCGATGATGGGTGACGAACGGAGTCGACAGCTGCTATCCAATATTTCCGGCCGTGCTGCAGAGCGTTACCCGCTGATAGTTCGCGTTTGCCAATATTTCTATATCGCTTTGGTAAATAATTAAGGCAGTATTGGCTGGTTAATTCGTAATTCGGATATAGTTTTATGGACACCGATGGCCTGAGGCTGTTTGTACTGGCCGCCGATAAGCTCAATATCAGTGCTGCCGGCCGCCAGCTCGGCTTGGCGCCAAACCTGTAACCCCAGCCGTGGTCGGTAGTTTGCTACCACGGCTGGGGTTAGACCGTGATGGCAGAATATTAGTCGTTAACTTCCTGAATACTGAGCAACATGTCCGGCCAGTTATGCTGGTTGTTCATGTCGTATTGCGCACCCTGCTCATCGGCATAAGTGAAACGTTTCAACGCCGGCGTTTGGCTGGTTGCCTGATACAGCCAATACGCTTCTTCACGAAGGGCTTCTGCGATTGGCATATCGATTGACGCATACACAGCCTGTTTGGTGGCATTGATAGAAGCCGCTGGCCAGCCTGCGATACGTTTTGCCAAGCGCTCGACAAATGGGCCAATTTCGTTGGCGTCCAGAGCACGGTTTACAGTGCCATAGAACTCGGCTTGATCCGCATCAAAATCCTCAGCCCCCAACACAATTTCCAGAGCACGGCCAAGGCCGGCCTGGCGCGCCATCCGTGAAGCCCCACCGCCACAAGGAAGAATGCCCATACCAACTTCCATCTGCATGAACTTGGCTTTTCCGCGAGCAGCAAATCGCATGTCGCAGGCCAGCGCAAATTCATGCCCGCCACCGCGTGCATACCCCTCGATTTTGGCGATAGTCGCTTGAGGCAACTTGCTAATACGTTCGAGCACGACCTGTAGATCGAGTAGCTTCGTTTCTTCACGGGAAACGGCTTTATTACTCATATCCTTTAGAAACTCAGTGTCGGCATGCGCAACAAAAATTTCAGGATGGGCAGACTGGAACACCACCACTTTTACGCTGCTGTCGGCCTCTAGCTTTTGCGCAAGCCGGTTTAGGTCAGCGAGCATCAGTAAGCCCTGAATATTCACTGGTGGGTAGTCAAAAGTGACTGTGGCGATGGCGGCGTCAATTTTGACGTTAAATGTAGTGAATTGATCGTAGTTCATAGTGTGTTCCTCTTTCCCTGGCGGGTAACAAATATCAGTTAGCTAGCAGGCATGGTTGCCGTCGCGGACCTGATGTCCGAAACTGATAAACACTATATTTACATCGATATTATTGATAAATGACCAATAAAAAGTTTCATAATTCGCTTTTTATATATAAAAATACGAAAAATGCCGCCGTTGACTAATCCAGCGCACAAAACACGCTGCACTAAAATCCGATGCGAATTCCAGTGCAACGCGGGTCATTAGGCGGTTGGCTACATCCTCGTTCAGGAGTAGCGAACCAACGCTCGGCTTTCGATGCTCTTTCGAGGGATGGAGCTGCCGGATGGATTAAGTAGATCGAGTGCGCTATGACCAACAAAACCGTGGCCACGATTGTCGAATACCGAGAAAATGGCGACTTCTTCCGGCGTCATTTCTGAGAGATAGAACCAGTCGTGATCTGGGTTGGCGATAAGCCCCAGCACTTCGCCGGTACGATCCGGATATTCGACCGCAATAGGAACTTGGTCATCAACGGTAATGCTGCGTGGGTGGATAAAACCCAACGGTGCAGTCAGCACCGGTTGCTCAACCGGGCGCCACACGTTTACCAAGCCATAATGACCGTTGCGGTAATCTGCAGCAGCAGTTTTTCGCAGTATGGATTCCAAACGTTCATCGGCGCTAGTAGCGGTGTAATCGCTATGCACATTGCGTGCAGCCCGCCGCGTGGCATTGGGGTCGTCTGACCGAAGCGTGTGATCGAACAGCGTTACTTCAATGGCTCCGGTGCTGTCTTTTAGCAGTTCAGCCAATTCTCGCTCATACGCAGGCATCCACAGATTATTGCTATCGAAATGCGTTTCCTTGCTCGGCTGCACTCTGAATTCTATGGCATCGGCTTCGAATGTGAGGGGGGCGCCAGCACCTCGCCTATCCGTCACTTCTACTTGGGTAGGGTTTAGTGTCGGGGCAAGCAACTGCCCTGCATTGCCGTCAGGGTCGACCCGAAAAGCCTGTAGTTCCGCTTTTCTTACATGGTAGTTAACAACGGCTGCATGTTTCATGATGGAGTACCCGGATATATTTCTTCTGGTGAGGCAAGTGGCGACTCGGCCAATGAGCATTTTTGTAAGTTTATTGCTAACGCTAATGAAGAAAAACAGGCGGTTGAAAGAGTCAGTTTTCGGTATTACGAAATAATAGTAAGCAGCAGGAGACGTGGAAATAGTTGCGAAATCGAACTAATAAGCGCTGAATGACCCTCAGTTTTCTTAATCACTATATAACCGACCATGGATATTGAAGGCATCCGGCTCTTTGTTATGGCCGCCGATATGTTGAACATCAGTGCTGCCGGGCGTCAATTGGATTTAGCTCCGGCGGTTTCCAGTGCCCGGTTGTCGAAACTTGAAAAACAGCTGGGTGCCGACTTATTGCATCGCTCTACCCGCAAGGTGTCGCTGTCGTTAGAAGGTGCTGAGTTTTTACCTTTCGCACGCGAAATTCTGGCACAGGAAGAAGCGGCGAAAGCAGCACTTGGCCACAGCAATGCGGAAGTAACCGGCACACTCCGGTTTGCCGCTTCCAGCACCTTTGCCCAGCGTTATGTTGTGCCTTTGTTGCCAGAATTTTTGGAGCGCTACCCCGGTATCAATCTGGACTTAAAGCTATCGGACACCCAGATGAACCTAATTGATGGCGGCTACGATTTAGCGCTGCGAAATTACGCGATTGAAGACAGCAGCCTGCGAGCACGCAAACTGGCGCACGACCAGCGAATACTCTGCGCCTCCCCCCGCTACCTGGCGAAGCACAACACACCCGTCACTCCGGACGACTTAAGTGAGCACCAGCTATTGAGTTTTGGCGGCGGTAAACCGCGAAAGCTCATGCCGGTACCACCGAATAGCCACGAGCGCCCTACCGGCGAATTCCCACCACGGGGTGTTCGGAACCGGGTTCAATGTGACGATGGAAACAGTATGAAGATCGCCACGGAAGCGGGGGCCGGCATTGCTATGCATTCGGTGTGGAGCGTGTATGAGGAAATACGCGAGGGCTCGCTGGTTCGCGTGCTGCCAGACTATGAGGTGGACGACCACTCAGCCATTTGGCTGGTATATCCGAAATCCAATGTACTGACAGCGAAGGTGCGGGTATTTATCGATTTTCTGCTAGAGAAAATTGGTGACCCGCCGGTGTGGGAGCGGTAGTGAAGGCTGGCGAAAAACTAAAAAACAACCCGTCGTCATCGCGAGCGTAGCGTGGCGATCTCTGCACCCCTAAACCAAGAGATTACCGCGTCGGTCCACTCCCCGCAGTGACGGCGACTCTGTCATCGCGAGCGCAGCGCGACGATCTCTGCATCCTGAAACCAAGAGACAGCCACGTCGTTGCACTCCTCGCAGTGACGGTAACTTGTCATCGCGAGCGTAGCGCGGCGATCTCTGCACCCCTAAACCAAGAGATTACCGCGTCGGTACACTCCTCGCAGTGACGGTGACTCTGTCATCGCGAGCGTAGCGCGGCGATCTCAGAATGCAAAGGCAGTGAGATTGCCGCGCTACGCTCGCAATGACAGTTGTTAGTTCAACCAAACAGTTTTGTAGTTTCCAGTCCCTCCAAATTATCGCCTATTATATTCAAAACACGAAAACTGATAGCCGATTCCGCTAATTTTATATTCATCCGAAACACACTATCTTAACGGCCTACCTTCACAGCGTTAAGAGAATTTCGATGAAAGCAATGACCCTGAACGAGTACGGTGAAAACGCCGTATTCCAAACCGCTGAGCTACCACAACCTGAAGTAAAGCCCGGTCACGTGTTAGTTAAAATCGCTGCAACCAGCATCAATACCGTCGACACCATGATTCGGGTAATGGGTCAGGAAAACCTGCCATTTGCACCGGCTCTACCGGCTGTTTTGGGTATGGATTTCGCCGGTACCGTAGAAGCTGTCGGCGATAACGTAACCGATTATGCAGTGGGCGACGAGGTGTACGGCTGTGCCGGTGGTCTGGGCGATTTACAGGGTGCATTGGCCGAATACATGGTGGCCGACACCCGCCTGATTGCTCACAAAGCTAAAAACCTGTCGATGCGAGAAGCAGCGGCGCTACCCCTGGTAGCCATTACCGCCTACGAAGGTTTGCAACGCGCAGGCGTTACAGCAGGGCAACGTGTACTGGTACACGGCGGCGCTGGCGGTGTTGGCCACGTGGCCCTGCAGTTGGCCCGCTACTTCGGTGCCAATGTTTATTCCACCGGCAGTAAAGACCAACAGTTAGCGCTCATCGAAAAAATGGGTGCTACCGCCATTAACTACCGCAACGAAAGCGTTGAAGACTATGTAGCAGCCCACACCGGAGGCACCGGTTTTGATGTGGTGTATGACTCAGTGGGCGGTGAGAATTTAACCAACTCGTTTGCCGCGACTAAATTAAATGGCCATGTCGCAACAACAGTATCTTTGCTTGAGCTCGACTTATCGCCGGTGCACTTCAGCGGGCTTTCGCTACACGTAGTGTTTATGTTGATCCCAATGATTCACGACCAAGGCCGTGAAGAACACGGAAAAATTCTTCGCGAGCTAAGCACGATTATTGAAGCTGGCCACTTAACACCACTGCTCGACGACAACCGTTATTCCCTGGCTGAAGTTGGCGATGCTTATGCCCGACTTAGCAGCGGCGAAGCGATTGGCAAAGTGGTTGTGGACGTTCAATAGGATTCCGAGAATAGGTTTTCAGGCCATGAATTCAGCGTCGCACACTAAAACACAGAGCCCGTCGAACGATAACGCTATGCCGCGTTTCGAAGCGATAAACGCCGGGTACAACGCCGTTTTTCAGCCCGGCCGGCTGAGCGTCGGTTTAGTTGCGCCGCTGGATAATTATGCAAACGGCGCGGTGCCGGAGCTGGCGAACCATTTACAGCGCATCGCCTTAGCCGACCAGTTAGGCTTCGCTGCCATCTGGTTACGCGACGTGCCATTCAATGTGCCATCGTTCGGCGATGCCGGACAGGTGTTTGATCCTTTCGTTTATCTCGGTCTGCTGGCCGGCCAAACCAGCAACATCGCCCTGGGTGTCAGCAGTATCGTTCTACCGCTGCGACACCCGGCGCATGTTGCCAAAGCGGCTGCCAGCGTCGACGCCTTATCCGGCGGTCGGCTTATTTTGGGTATTGCCTCGGGTGATCGGCCGGAAGAGTATCCGGCACTCAGTCTACCGTTCGATAATCGCGGCGATCGCTTCCGGGCAAGTTTTGATTACATTCGAGGCATGGCCGAAACCACGCCCGCTTTTGAGAATGCCTGCGGGAGCCTCGATGGCCGCATCGACATGTTGCCGAAACCCAACGCTGGCAAACTGCCATTGTTAATAACCGGCAGCAGCCAGCAAAGCCCGGATTGGGTCGCCCGCAATGGCGATGGCTGGATGATTTATCCACGGGAGCCGAAGATTCAGGGGCGAATTATTAGCGGCTGGCGAGAGCGCAGCATGGCGGCGGGCCTAGCTGCCCGACCCGTTATGCAGCCGCTATACATCGACTTAACTGAAGATCCCGATTCTGCACCAGCACCTATCCACCTGGGCTTTCGTCTGGGTGTTCGCCAACTCGCCGCTTATTTGCGAACGCTGCAAACGATCGGCGTCAATCATGTGGCATTGAACCTGCGTTTTAATCAGGCTGATATTGAACCCACCTTAGAGCACTTAGCTAATGAGCTGATGCCAGAGTTTTCCCAATGAATAAAGATAGCACGCAAAAAACCATACTGATCACCGGCGCTACTGATGGCATTGGCTTGGCAACGGCAAAGATGTTGGCTGCCGAAGGCCACCAGCTGTTATTGCACGGCCGTAATGCTGAAAAGCTGGCCGACGTAGAAAAAGTTCTGAGCGAATCAAAGCCGGCAGCTGGGATCGAAACCTTTGTCGCTGACCTCGCCCATTTTGACCAGGTTCAGGCATTGGCAGCGGCGATAACCGCCAGCCATTCGACCCTCGACGTGGTGATTAACAATGCCGGTATTTTTCACACACCAAACCCAATTACCCACGACGGACTGGATATTCGGTTTGTCGTAAACAGCTTCGCGCCCTACCTGCTTACCCGGCAGCTAATGCCACTACTCAGCTCCAACGGGCGGGTTGTTAACCTGTCTTCTGCGGCACAGTCGCCGGTTAGCCTGCAGGCCCTGGCAGGCGAAGTTCAGCTGCCCGAAGCGTTTGCCGCCTATGCACAAAGTAAATTGGCGCTCACCATGTGGTCGCGTCATTTGGCAGAAGAACTGGGCAAATCAGGCCCGGCCATTATCGCCGTAAACCCCGGCTCCATGCTCGCCAGCAAAATGGTTAAAGAAGGCTTTGGCGTGGCCGGTAACGACCTCAGTATCGGTGCAGGAATTCTGACACGCGCAGCGCTGAGCGATGAATTCAACAACGCCAGCGGCAAGTATTTCGACAACGATGCAGGCAAGTTCAGCGCGCCACATCAGGATGCGTTAGATCAACAAAAGTGTCAGGAAGTTGTTGCTGCTATTGAAGCTGTTTTAAACAGATTTTTGTAGGTGCAAATTTTCACCGAATCAATAACCAACCCGCATTCAAGCAAACCGCAAAATTACGAGGAATGCCAATATGAAAGCAATGAAACTGATAGCTACCGGCATAGCCGGCCTGGCCGCCATACTGCTGCTGAACACCTACGCGGTAGCGGATAGAACCAACACAGTAACCCTAGCCTCAGAAGTAAACTGGGAGCCACTGAACCCGGCGCGCGGCGACAATAGCCCAAAAGCAGGCACACTATGGGGCGACCGCAAGGCCGCGGTACCGACCGGCTTTCTGGCTGAATTTAAAGACGGTTTCTCGTCGCCACCACATATTCACAATGCGACCTATCGAGCCGTGGTGATTAGTGGGCTTATTCACAACGACGATCCCGACGCTGCCCGCATGTGGATGCCTGCTGGCTCTTTCTGGACCCAGCCCTTAGGCGAAGCGCATATAACGGCGGCGAAAGGCAGCAAAAATATTGCCTTGGTGGAAATTGATAAAGGCCCCTATCTCGTACACCCGACAGAGCAGGCTTTTGATAATGGCGAACGCCCCATCAACGTCGATGTTGCCAATATCGTTTGGGTGGATATGCCTGCCGTATCTGGCCATACAGAGAAGCCACAGATCGCTTATCTATGGGGCGATTTGAGTGAAGGCCAGTCACACGGAATATTTATTAAATTGCCCGCTGGCTTTACCGGCAGCATCGAAAGCGAAGGCTCTACATTCCACGCTGTCATTGTGAAAGGCCAAACGAGCTATCAACACTCCGAAGCTAAAACCCTAACGCCCGGCAGCTACTTTGGCTCTGAGGGCGAGGCGGTACATCGTTTGTCTGCAGGCGATGCTGAAGAAACGGTTATTTATGTGCGAACCAATGGTGAGGTTAATGTCTCGGGGTGAAAGGCCTGAGCTGCATCATTCTAGGTAGCGTTCGTTTTTTCAGCTCTGATTAGCCAATACGCAACCAACGGAAACTGAACCCAGAAGGAAAAATAGAACAACGTGAGATACCAGTAAGGAATAACTAACTCAATGCCTAGCCCGAGGTAAAGGCCCAGCAGCAGGTAGTCATAAATAAAGAATGGTAGGGTCAAATATAAGGCTAACCAGCAGGAATTTTTCAAATGTTGGCCGTCGTGCCAGAACTTTCTCAGGCTAGCCGCGGTAATGGGGAAATAGGCCAGGGTTACCGCAATGCAGATTACAATTTTCGACCACAGCGGCCAGCTCTGATAATAATCAGGTAGTCCGATTAGATAAAACGTCAGCCAGGTGATAAAGCTGTAGATGGCGAGTCGGACGTGCATTGCTAAGGACATAACGATTGCTTTACCTACGCTAATTCGTTTATCCATGATGGCCGCACTGCTTCAGGCGGCGCAATTACGCCGGAGGTAGAGTGGCGCTAACAAGTGGATAGCCTAGTTCGCTGCCACCGACTTAATAAACGCAGTCGCCCATTTTGGCCGCAAATGGGGCGATGGGTTGACCCATACCAAGTCGCCGGACTCATAACGCACAACGTCCAGAAACGCCCGGTCTTTAAAGCTGTTGTCGATAAGGCTTACCCGGTCGGCGATGGTAATGGCTTCCTGCACATTGCCGATCATCCGGTCGTAGCGTTGGCGAATTTTATCTTCCGGCACTTCATGGCCGCCTTCGATAACGCGCTGGTTTACGCGGGCGACGGACAGGTTAGCGTCGTCGACATAAATGCAGGTTAGCCAGATGATGTAGCCGCGCTGGCGGGCGTCACGGAGTAGCTCCAGTTTAGAGGGGTGGGAGAATACCGTTTCGGTGACGAACGAGCGGTTTTTGTCGAGCAGCGCGGTGCGGGTGTCGGCGGCTAGTTTGGATGCTTCGTAGGCGTGTTCGGCGGTATCCTCCGGCCATTCGGCACGAGCGATCAGGTCGGCGTTGATAAACGGCAACGTCAGTCGCGGTTTGATATAGCGCTCGTAATAAGTGGTTTTGCCAGCGCCGTTCGGGCCGACCAAAATCCACAGTAGTGGCGTGCTCATAGTTAATCCTTTTTATAGTAATGAGCTTTGTCGTTGGGTGCGATAAGTCAGCTGTTTTAGCTGTAGGTGCGAATTCAGGCGATGATTTTCCTACGGCCATTCGGTGCCACTTCCACCACATCACCATTTGCATCCAGCACCGTATACGGCAGGCCAGCCTGCGAACGGGCAGCGTGGAAGTCGGCATCGCCTTTCGGCTGAAACAGTTCCGATTCGAGCTGCGCCAGTGTTAATGATTTTTCTTCATCGGCGAGGTCATCAAAATCCAACTGAGCTTTAAGTACATCCTGCACACGCCGCACCGAAACGGTCGGCATACGCTCTAAATTTCGCCCCAGCCGCATCCAGTAACTGGCTTGTTCGGCCAGTGACCGGTTGGAATCTGACCCGACAGAACGGGCCTCTGCCGCTAAGGCGCTATCTATCTTTATGGACGTGCTCATGCGGCAACCTCGCAATACTGGTGGCAAAACGCCACTGCCGAATGCCTAGATTAACCTGAATAGCGGTTTTTGGCAATTTATTGGTGGCATATTGCTACCGTTGTATCGCCGTGTAGGTTGGCATGCGCTTGCATGCCAACAGTGCCGGCTACAGCGAAACATTTTGTCAACATGCTTCGCGATGCTGACCTACGGCTTGTGGCGGCCCGTTGTTGGATTGCTCCGTAGCGCGGGAATCTAGGTGCTACTGCTACTCAGCGCTAAAAATCCGCACGCCACCCACCCAGGTTTGAACTGGCTTAATGACTTTTAAATCGGCGTCTGGCTTTAGCGGGTTGGCGGAGAGTACGACTAAATCGGCTAGTTTTCCGGGCACCAGCGAGCCGATTTTGTCGTCTAGCTGCATTTGCCAGGCAGCATCGATGGTCGTAGCGCGGAGGGCTTTTTCTGCGCTAATAGCTTGCTCAGCGCCAAGGGTTTTGCCACCGCTGGTTTGGCGGGTTACGGCGTTCCATACCGCCAGCATCGGGTTTATCGGTACTACCGGCGTGTCGAGGTGAATGCTGTAGCGCAGGCCAATCTTTTCGGCACTGGCCATGGGGCTAATCCGGGCGGCGCGTTCCGGGCCCATAAAAATATCGCGGTGGCGGTCGCCCCAATAATAAACATGGCTGTTAAAGAAGCTGGGTGTGACCCCGAGTTGCTGCATTCGTTGTAGCTGATCTTCGCTGGCCATCTGGGCGTGAATCAGAATGAGCCGGGGATCGTTTGCCCGTTCGGCGTCGGGGCAGCTACTTGCTGCGGTTTCCCAGGCATCCAGAATCGCGTCGATAGCCGCGTCACCATTGCCGTGGACGGCGAGTTGTCGGTTACCCTGGCAGTGTACCGCTGTCATGGAAATCACCAGCTCGGCGTCCGTCATACTGGCAAAACCCCGGTAGTCGTCAGCGCGGTCGCCGGTTTGGTAGTAGGCTTTTTTCAGATAGCCGGTGTAACCCTGAATCGAGCCATCAGCAATAAATTTTGCCGCCCCTACGGTCGTTTTTTTATTGCTAAAACGCTGCAGGTTCAGCTCGCCATTAGCCTCCTGCAGCGCAAGAGATCCTTCCGGCCACAGCACTAATCGCTGTGAAATCAGGCCAAGCTTGGAAAGCAGCGACATGCCGTTAAGGTGCGCTTTTAGCGCCAGGCCGTTCTGCACGGTGGTAACCCCCGCTGCGCCGTAATCCAGAACAGCGTCACGAACTATCGCCAGTTGGGTAAGCGGCGCGAAGTTGTAGGCGCGTTTCATTACCGGTTTGTGGGCGTTTTCGGTCAGCAGGCCGGTGAGGGTGCCATCGGCGTTTTTAACAATTTCGCCACCTTCGGGCACTGGCGTATTAGCGTCGATATTCATCGCCGCCAGTGCTGCGCTATTAGCCACGCCCATATGGCCGGAAATGTGGATTAGGTAAATGGGCCGGGAGCTGCTGATCGAGTCCAGCTCAGTCCGGGTCGGGTGACGGTTTTCTGTCAGTACCGTGTCGTCATAACCAAACCCGACCAACCAGTTTTTCGCTGCCTGGCCGTCATTGGCACTGTCGCTGCTGTTGCGGGCTTTGAGCCGCTCAAGCAGTTTTTCAATACTGCGGAGGTCGCCAATCGGTGGGCTGTTTAAATCGACCGCCGCGGCATCAAGCCCGGAGCCGGGAAAGTGGCCGTGCGCCTCAACAAAACCGGGCAGAACGGTTTTGCCCGGCAAATCGTGAACCTTGGTATTCCAGCGTTTGCGGGCCAGTATTCTTTCAGTGGTGCCGAGAGCAACTATTTTATTACCCTCCACCAGCATGGCTTCTACCTGTGCTGCTGCTTCGCTGGGTTCCGCTAAGGTGACGATATTGCCGTTGATAAAAACCTGGCTGGCGGGCGGCTTGGGGTGGAAATAAATCCACAGCGCAGCAAACGCGATGAGGCCGAGCAGCACTACTGCCATTAACAGTTTTGCGATAAAGCGGAAAAGTGTTTTCATAAGGTCGGTCCGGTTGAGCTGCCGTGATTTGGCGAAGTATTCGCCTGGCTTGATTTAAGTAGGGCCTATTGAACAGGCGAGCACGCGACTAATATGTGCCAGCGGTCGGCCACTTTCTTGTTGCCACTGATTAAACGCTGCCTGCACAGCGCGCAGCTCAGCCTGGCTGGTGGGCTCTTTGTCGATAACCTTTTCCAGCTTCAATGCTGTCACGGCATCGTTCGTCATTACCCAGCTATCTTTACCGGCCAAGCGCAAAAAATACAGGCCACTATTACCGCCTAGTCGTTTGGCATTTTTCTTCAGCAGTTTCTGCAGGCCAATCAGGTCTTCACCGGGCCAGGCAGCAAGGAATTTTCCAAAGCTGCCATGCTCCTGCG
The DNA here is from genome assembly GCA_905479545.1 of uncultured Gammaproteobacteria bacterium. Taxonomy (GTDB): domain Bacteria; phylum Pseudomonadota; class Gammaproteobacteria; order CAJQNE01; family CAJQNE01; genus CAJQNE01. Next base: position 12,704 of record CAJQNE010000003.1, read on the forward strand.
CAATGTCGAGCACGAACTGAGCATTAGCCCGCACGCTGGCGACTTTAGTGCGGTGACGGATGATGCGCTCGTCTTTGGCCATCTTGTCGAGGTCAATATCGCTCTGCATCACCATCGTAAACGGGTCGAAGCCGTGGAATACCGTTTCAAACCCCGCCCATTTGTGCTCAACCACCCGCCAGACGAAGCCGGCCTGAAAGATGCGCTTGGTCATCATTGCCAGGTAGCGGTCGTCGCCTACCGCCTCTAGTTGCTTAGGGCTGAGCGGTGTTGGCAACTGGGCTTCCAGCGATTTGGCGCCGCCGTGATGGGCGGCGGCCTGATCAAATAATTTTGAGAAGCTGTTCATAAGGTGAAATTTTTCATGGTGTGAAACTTGCTGTGACTTTAGTCTGTCATTGAACAGTGAATTTACAGCTCGAACAAGCTGCCGTTTGCTTATACTAATTGGCGAAGCTGTTAACCGAATACTTGGAGATATAAATGCGCCTGCTAAAAATCGCCCTTGGAATTGTTGGCCTTTTGGTCGTGCTGATTGTGGGTGCGGCGATTGCCATACCGCTTATTTTTGAACCGAACGACTTTAAACCTCAGATTGCCGAGCTGGTAGAGGAGGAGACGGGTCGGCAAATTACCATTGATGGCGATATCGGCCTGAGCGTATTCCCGTGGCTGGCGGTGGATTTGGGTGAAACCCGGCTGGCCAATGCGGCAGGGTTTGCCAGCGAGCCTATGGCCGAAGTTGAAACAGCGAATGTGCGGGTAAAGCTTCTGCCGCTGCTGAAAAAACAGATTCAGATCGGCAAGGTTGAGCTAAGTGGCCTGACGTTACGGTTGGCACGAGACGCGACGGGTAGGACTAATTGGCAGGACATTATCGAACGGCAGGAGGAGAATGCGGCCGAGAAGGGCGCTGACAAACAACCAGAAAAGCAGAGTGAGTTTGATATTTCGTCACTGAGCGTCGCCGGTTTGCAGCTGCGCGATAGTCGGATTTACTGGAGTGATGCGCAGGCGGGAACTGACTATAAAGTCGAAAACGTCAACCTTACTACCGGTGCGTTAGTAGTTGGTGAGCCGATTGACCTCGACCTGGCATTTACTGCCGCGAGTGGCCAACCGGCGGTTAACGGTAATGTTGAATTAGAAGCTGAACTGAAATACGACCTCGACAAGCAGCAGTATGCGGCTTCGGGGCTGGAGCTTAAAGTGAAGGCTGGCGGCGCTGGTCTGCCGGTCATGGTGGAATCGTTTACTTTCAGTGGTGATGTGAATGCCGACATTGCGGCTCAGCAATACAGCGCCAGCAAGCTGAAATTCGCTGCTGAAGGCAGCGGGACTGAAGGTGGTGACGTACCGTTAGAGCGTTTTTCAGTGACGGGCAGCGGCGAAGTTAGTGCTGACATGAATCGCCAGCTGTTAGCCGTCTCGGGCCTGAAGTTTTCCGGTAAGGCTGAGGCTCAACAGGGCGGGAGTCTGCCGCTTAGTAATTTTGACTTCGACGGCAGCGGTAGCTTTAACGCCAACCTGGCCGACCAGTTGCTGAGTATCGCCGGGTTGAAGTTAGTCGCTAACGGTAAAGGCACCGAAGCCTTCCCGTTGGTCCGGTTCAAGGCCACGATGAGTGGCGACCTGAAAGCCAGCCCTGAATCGCAGCAGATCAGTTCGGATAATATTCAAATTGATATTGATGGTGCCGGTCAGGGCGACTTGCCGTTGCGGGACTTCACCGCAGCGCTCAATGGTTTGCTTGATGTTGATATGAAGGGCCAGACCCTGTCGCTCAACAAGGCAAAAATTATCGCCAAAGGAGTAGGCACTAAAGATGGCCCGGCGCAAAAGTTTGATGCGACGTTGACGGGTGATGTGAGCGCTAATTTAGCGCAGCAGCTTTACTCGGTTGCCGATATGAAACTACTTGCGAATGCCGAGGGTAAATCGCTACCGGGTGAGAAGGTTGATTTAAGCCTCGTTGGGCTGCTGAATGCCAATTTGCAGCAGCAGACAGTTTCGCTGGATAGTTTCTTACTCAACGTTCTGGGTTTGCAGGCTAAGGGGCAACTGAGTGCCTTGCAGATTACTTCCGCTCCGCAAATTTCGGGCGCGATTTCTACCGAGGTGTTCAACCCCGGTGTGCTCATGCAAAAACTTAAAATTGAACTGCCACCAATGGCCGGTCCTAACGTAATGAAGGCCGCCCGGTTACAAGCGCAGATTCGCGGTGACCAGGACAACTTCGTGCTGAAAGATATGCAGTTAGTGTTTGATGAGACCCGTGCAACCGGCGAGGTAATTGTTAGTAACTTCGCCAAGCCACGCTTCGGTTTTAATCTGAATGTTGACCAGCTGGATGCCGATCGTTATTTGCCACCAAAAACCGAAAGCAAGCCCGGTGCTTCGAAAGAGCAGCAGGAAAAAGACCTGAACCAAACGCCAGTGGATTTAACTGCGCTGGAGTCGCTGAACATCGAAGGTAATGCGCGAATCGGCAAACTGAAAATCAATGACCTCGACTTTAGTAATATTTCGCTGGGTGTTAAGGCCCAAGAGGGAGATGTGTTACTTAGCCCTTTAGCCCTTGACCTGTATGGCGGCAGCTTGCAGGGCAATTTGGCGGTGAACGTGAAGGGTGGCAAGCAGACCATTAGCGCCAAGCAAACGTTGCAAAACCTTGAGTTTGAGCCGTTTACCCGGGCGCTGATGGACGACGCTAAAGTAGCAGGTAAAGGCGATTTGAAGCTCGATATAACCACCTCGGGTAATACTGTCGGCGCATTCCGCAAAAACCTTAATGGCACGGTAGATGTTGCGGTGGATAACGGCGCGATAGTCGGCGTGAATATTGCCCAGTTTTTGCGTAGCGCCAAAGCCAAGCTCACCGGTGACTCGGCATTAGCAGCGTCTGCCGCTGAAACTAAAAATACCGATTTCGCAAAAATTACTGCCAGCGCTAAAATTGTTAACGGCGTGCTGAGCAACCCGGATTTACTCGGTAAATCACCGGCACTGCGGCTGCTTGGTGAAGGCAACGTTAACCTGTTCGCTGAAACGCTGGACTATAAAACTAACATCACCATTGTCGAAACCAGCAAAGGGCAGGGTGGTGACGACTTGGACGACCTGCGTGGTTTCGCTATTCCTGTGACTATTGGTGGCACGTTTTCGAACCCTAAAATAGGGCTCGATATGAAGGCCATTCTGAAAGCAGCACTGGCATCAAAAATTGACCTGGATGCCGAGAAAGCTAAGTTGCAGGCCAAGTTAGATGCTGAAAAAGCCCGGTTCCGTGAACGGGAAGCTGAAGAAAAAGCCAAGCTTCAGGCCAAGCTGGATGACGAAAAGGCGAAGTTGCAAGCGAAGCTAAAAGATAAGCTCGGCAGCTCGTTCGACACTGGCAGTGGCGAGGATGGCGAAGGCGAATCGGTTGAAGATAAAGCCAATAAAGAACTTGAGCGCGGCTTGAAAAAGTTATTCGGCAGGTAGTGCTATCAGCTTTCTGGCGTGAATTCGGAAGGAGCGGCACGGCGTATGCAAGGACTGTGGCAAAGCAAATGCAGGTCTAAGAATATGAGTGCCAGAACCCCGATAGCTGATAAATTTATGCGACTTTCCATCTTGTTCCTGCCACTGCTGTTCGCCGTTGCTTGTGGCGGCGGTGGAGGCAGTGGCGGTGATGGCGAGGAGCCGGTAGTAACCGGCTTGGACGAGCGGCCCAACAACCGCAGTTGCATGGCCGCTGAAACCAGTTCGACTGGCACTATAAGCCTCGAAGCGGCGTTCCCGGATTTACCCGACCAGAACGCGCTGCTTGGCTTGCATCAGGCACCGAGTGACGACAGCGAGTGGTTTGCGGTTAGCCAGACCGGCAGCGTCGTGAAATTTACCAATAGCCCGACAGTAAGTTCGGTTTCGCCGTTTATCAATATCGCCGATCGTATTGGTAACTCTGGCGGTGAGCGGGGTTTGCTGGGTTTGGCTTTTCATCCGCAATACCCGACTCAGCCGCAGGTGTTTTTGTCCTATACCAACACCACCGGCAACGCGATTGAGTCACGACTTTCGCGGTTTTCCTTAAACACTGCTGGCACGGCGCTCAACCCGGATTCAGAGCAAATATTGTTGCGCGTAAGTCAGCCATTTGCCAATCACAATGGCGGTAATATCGCCTTTGGTCCGGATGGGTTTTTATACTTCGGTATTGGCGACGGCGGCTCGGGTGGTGACCCGCAAGGTAATGGTCAAAACCAGAATAGCTTGCTCGGTACTATGCTGCGTATCGATGTGTTGAGCCCGCCTACCGGACAAAATTATGGCATTCCCAATGACAATCCGTTTGCTGCAGGTGGCAGCAGTCCGGGGGACGGAGCAGAGGAAATATTTGCCTACGGTCTGCGTAATCCTTTCCGCTGGAGCTTTGACAGTCTGAACGGCGATTTGTGGGTGGGCGACGTTGGCCAGAATGAAATTGAAGAAATCGACGTGGTTGAGAACGGCGATAACCTCGGCTGGAACGTCATGGAAGGTCGTAGCTGCTTTAACGCGGAAAGCTGTGATCAAACGGGTTTAAAACTGCCGGTAGCGGAATACACCCATGCTGGTGGCAACTGCTCGGTGACCGGCGGCTATGTTTATCGCGGCGATAATTTGCCGGCGATGCAGGGCCAGTATTTGTTCGGCGATTTCTGCACCGGCAATATCTGGTCGATAGCAGGCCGCGACGATGACGGCTTGGCTGATAACTTACTGTTGGATACTTCACTGAATATATCGTCGTTCGCCGAAGGTCTCGATGGCGAGGTGTATGTGCTGGATCGCTCAGGTGGTGCGGGAGAAGAAATTTTCCGCTTTGTCAGCAGTCAGCCTGCGAGCAGCGGCAGCGTGCCGCAAAAGCTTAGTGAAACAGGTTGTCTGCAAGCTAGTGACCCGCGACAGCCCGCCGATGGGGTCATTCCTTATGAAGTGATTGCCGAGTTATGGTCGGATGGTGCCGATAAACAGCGCTTCTTCGCCTTGCCGGATGGCAGCAATATCAACATAAACGATGATGGCGATATGCAATTTCCGCTCGGTAGTGTGCTGGTGAAGCATTTTATTCTCGACGGCAATTACATAGAAACCCGTTTTTTCCATAACCAAACTGCCGGTTGGCGCGGTTACAGTTATGAGTGGAATGAAGAGCAGACCGACGGTTTCCTGTTAGCCGGTAGCAAAGATACGAATATTAACGGTCAGCCCTATCACTACCCTTCACGCGGTGAGTGTGATGCCTGTCATACGCAAGCGGCTAACATTTCGCTCGGGCCGGAAACCCGCCAGTTGAATAGTGATTTCACGTATCCGCAAACTGGCCGAACGGCTAATCAGCTCACCACACTGGAGCAAAACGGCTTTTTTTCCGGATCGCTCTCGGAGCCGCAACGCACTGAGCGGTTTGTCGCTATCGATGATAGCAACGGCAGCGTTAATGACCGAGCCCGTAGCTATCTGCATTCGAACTGCAGCAATTGCCACCGCCCCGGAGGGACTGGCCGCAGCGATATGGATTTACGTGCCGGTATTGAGTTTGCCGATATGAATATCTGTAATGCTGAGCCGCAATTTGGCGACCTTGGTAATAGCGAGGCGAGGGTGCTCAAGCCAGGTGAGCCGATGAATTCGGTGCTGCGCAGTCGAATGGCACTGCGAGGTGAAAACCAGATGCCACCGCTGGCAACTCAGCTGGTGGATAGCACGGCTCTAGCCGTTATTGACGCCTGGATCGCTGAAATTAGTGACTGTCCGGCGAATTAGCCGGACAGTCTGTGGTGAATGCGCGACAATGCGCCGATGCCGATTCAGAACTCCACTACCGACGCCGTTTTAGCTGAACCTGATTTTTCAGGAGAGCTGTCGAATCAGCTGCTTAATTGGTTCGACCAGCATGGCAGGCACGATTTGCCGTGGCAGCAGCCACGCACCGCTTACCGCGTGTGGCTATCGGAAATTATGTTGCAGCAAACTCAGGTTGCAACGGTTATTCCCTACTTTCAGCGCTTTGTTCAGCAGTTCCCTGACGTTCAATCGTTGGCGGCAGCTCCGCAAGATGATGTGCTGGCACTCTGGGCCGGGCTGGGTTATTACGCTCGTGCCCGTAATTTGCATAAAGCGGCTCAGTTGGTGGTTCGCCAGCATAGTGGCGAGTTTCCCCGCGTAGTTGAAGAGCTTGAAGCGCTGCCCGGTATTGGTCGCAGTACTGCGGCTGCTATCACCGCTCAGGCTTACGGCGTACGAGCTGCAATTCTGGATGGCAATGTAAAGCGGGTACTGGCTCGTATGTATGCGGTGCCGGGTTGGCCGGGAGAGTCGGCAGTAGCTAAAACCCTCTGGCACCACGCCGAGACGCTAACCCCTGATAAGCGACTAGCAGACTACACTCAGGCGATTATGGATTTAGGCGCGACCGTCTGCACTCGCACTAAACCGCGTTGCTTGCGATGCCCCTGGCAGTCGCATTGCGTAGCGAGCCAGGCGGGGCAGCCGGAACTTTATCCGGGCAAAAAGCCTAAAAAGGCCCGGCCGCAAAAAGCCGTGCAAATGCTGGTGGTGCTGAATGAGCGTGGTGAGCTATTGCTCGAAAAACGGCCGCCGACAGGAATTTGGGGTGGCCTTTGGTGTTTGCCGGAGGCAGCCGTAAGTATCGCGCCGGATGATGCCGCCGGGCAGCTTGGACTGCAGGCTGAATTTCAGCGGGCGCTGCCGACTGTGCCGCATGCATTCAGCCACTACGATCTGGATATTGAGCCAAAACAATTGACGCTTAAATCGATAGTCGCAGTGCAGGAGGCCGATCAGCGGTGGCTGCCTCTACAACAACCATCGCAATGGCCCGGGTTACCTGCGCCGGTAAAAAAATTACTCCAAGCGTTGCGCCAATCTGAGCATCCGGCTGGCGAAAATTAACGGGCGTTGGTCGTAATCTGAACGTCTGATATGACGAGTGCGCTTAACATTACGATTTGATTAACCGCTTTGAAAAATCTTGCGTGAAATGTTAGATTTCGAAGCTAACACCTTATATTCGTTGGTTATTGGCGATTGCGATTTCGGCAATTTAGCTCATTTCTTGATAAATCCCCGATTATTGTTTAGATACAAGCTTTAGTAAGCTAGGAGAATTGCAATGCGTTCAATGGTTTCCCTTTTCACCCGTGCTTTAATGATTGTCGGCTTCATGGCGGGCTTGGCCCACGCTGGCACTACGCTGGATGTTAAGGTCGACGGCATGTCTTGTGCTGCCTGTGCGGTTAAGTTGAAAAATCAAGTCACTGCTATCAGCGGTGTTGAATCTTGTGACGTAAGCGTTGAGCAAGGCGTTGCTAAAGTTACCGTCGCTGATGGTGCTGATGTGCTGGCGGTTGCGGGTAAGCTCGAGGGTGCTGTTACAGCGGCTGGGCTGACGTTAGCGGAATAGCTAAAAACATCAAAAAGCGCCGGCGGTCTTGAAAAAGGCCGCCGGCGTTCTTATTTATAGCCTTTAGTACTTGCAAATAAAGAGATCGCCATGAGCCGCACCGTACACTGCGTAAAACTCGACAAAGAAGCCGAAGGCCTCGACTGGGTGCCTTACCCCGGTGAGCTAGGTGAAAAAATTTTTGCGGGTGTTAGCAAAGAGGCCTGGAAAGAATGGCTGGAGCACCAAACGCGGATAATCAACGAGTATCGTATGACCCCGGCAGACCCCAAAGGCCGGGCGTTTCTGGAGGAAGAAATGAGTAAGTTTTTCTTCGGTGGCGGCGAGCTTGCTGAAACCGGCTATGTACCACCGGTTGAGACCGAATAGTTGCGTTCAATAAAAATTCTGCTGAGTTGAGAATTTTTGAAGCTGTAACTGCCTACGGGTAATGGCAGCATTCGTTGTGACAGGGTTGTTATGCTAGCGACATGACTATTGATCTGGACACCGGCAAGCTCGTCGTTTTTATCGTCGGCTTAGTGCTCTTCCTGTTTATTGAGGCTTTGGCCCCGGCCCGGCGGTGGCGCGAGGGCCGTTTAAAAAGGCTCGGCTTTCATGCCGGTATTGCCATTTTCAATATTTTTACCGTCCGGCTATTGGCCTACGTGCCGATGCTACTTTGGCTAGTGTACGCCGATGAACAGGGCTGGGGACTGGCGCGCTGGCTTGGGCTGTACGGCTGGGCCGAGATTATTATTTCGCTTATCGTGCTCGATGCTTTTGACTACTTCTGGCATCGGGCGAATCATCGGGTGAAATTTCTTTGGCGATTCCACAAGGCCCATCATTCTGACACCGAAATGGATGTCAGCACTGCACTGCGTTTTCATCCCGGCGAATTGCTGATATCAGCCTTGGTTAAAGCTTCATGGGTAATGATTTGGGGCCCGACAGCGGTGGCGTGGTTTTTATTTGAAGCGCTGGTTAGCTTCTGTGCCCAGTTTCATCACAGTAATATCGATTTCCCCGATAAGGTGGAGCAGTGGCTATCGGCGGTTATCGTCACGCCACGCTATCACGCGGCGCATCATGCAGTGGATCGGCAGTTCGGTGACCGTAATTTTTCGACGATTTTCAGTATTTGGGATCGGATATTCCACAGTTATGCACAGCCCGCTGACGGTGGCCGGACTACGCGTGGCGAGGCTGCGATTGGCTTGCCGGAAGATCGGCACTTAGCGTTTTCGACCCGGGCCTGGATATCCGACCCGTTTAAACGGCGGAATCTTAATTTGAAAGATTCATCAACCTCAGACGCTCCATAGATTATGGCATCCGATTTAGCCAAATTGGCGTAAGCTATTGATAGTGAATATTTAAATTTTTACATCTGGTCGGTGTACCTTAGCGACCATACAAAAAACCGGAGCACTGTATGAAGATTCTGCCCGCAATATTGTTAGCCCTTACCGTACCCGCATTCGCTGCCTGTGCCGGATCGCAGGAGCATGGTGGCCATGCTGCTGAGCACGGTGGCACAGCTGCTGAACATGGTGGTAAGCCGGCCAAGTCTTCCGAACATGGTGGTAAAGCGGCAGAGCATGGCGGTGCGCCCGCAAAGTCATCCGAACACGGTGGAGACGCTGCCGAACATGGTGGTGAAGAGGCCGGGCACGAGGAAGCCCCTGCTAAGTCGTCCGAGCACGGCGGTAGAGCGGCTGAGCACGGTGGTTATCCCGCGAACTACCGCTAATTAGAGCCGGTGAATAGCGTAAACCTCACTCCGTGTTGGTTTTTACCGCGCGGAGCCACCGTCCTTGCGGTAGCTTTGTTAGTTGCCCCATTGTTCGTGTTTGCTGACGAGCAGGCACCGCGACGCTTTTACGTGGCAGATATAAAATCCGCGACTGAGTTGTACATCGCTTCACGGACTGATGATGACGGCATTTTCCGAATTTTCGATCCGAAGACAGAAGCTGAAGTCGCGCTCCACTTCGTTAAAGTTCACGACCCTGTGCGACAGATTTCGGATGTCGAATATTTCGCCTGCACCGATTTTGAAGTGGTCGGCGAAAAGGGCAAGCTCTATGATCTGGATTTCTGGATGCGCCCGGACGGCGATAAGCTGGTGGTGTACGACGAAAAGATCCACAAAGAGCCTCGCCGCTCATTTCTTTACGGCTGGTTTAAGCAGCCGCGTTATACGTTTGTGAACGACAAAGTTGTTCCCCTTTACGAGTAAAAATCAATTATGAAACTTCGTTTATGGCTCGCTCGAGCGGGTGTAGTGCTGGCAATAGCAGGATTGGCCGGTTGTGGGCAGAGTGAAACCCCTGCTACTGCGGCAGACGGCAAACCAAGTGCTGAGCCCACCGAAACTTTGGTCTTTACCGCAATTCCCTATCAGGATACCCGGCAGCTTGCGGAGCGGTTTGAGCGGGCGCGTAGTGCGCTGCAAGAGGCTTTAGGTGTAAAGGTAGAGTACCGGCCGGTAAAGTCGTACGCAGCGGCAGTAACAGCCTTTGTGAACGATGAAGTGCAGCTGGCCTGGTTTGGTGGTCTGTCCGGGCTGCAGGCGCGTTTGCGTCAGCCAGGTGCTCGTGCGATTGCCCAGGGAGTTGAAGACCCGAACTATTACAGCGTGCTGATTGCTCACAACAGTACCGGCCTTGGCCCGATGGATTCGTTGAGTGATTCTCTGGCTGGCCGGTCGCTGACATTCGGTTCAAAGGGTTCTACCTCGGGCCGTTTGATGCCGGAGTATTTTTTCCGTCAACAGTTCTGGAAAGCACCTGATGAGACTTTTTCCCGGATTGGTTACTCGGGCGACCATACCCGCACCATCGCATTGGTTCAGGCCGGTACTTATGACCTGGGTGTGCTCGGTTATACCATTTGGGATAGCGAGCTGGCGCGGGGCAATATTGATACCGACAAGGTCAATGTGATTTGGCGTTCACCAAAATACCCTGACTATCACTGGACCGTTCGTGGCGATGCGGATGCTCGTTACGGCGCCGGGTTCACTGATAAGCTGCAAGCCACGCTGCTGGGCTTCAAAGATGCTGAGCTGTTGAAGAGCTTCTCGCGCAGTGGCTTTATTAAGGCCAGCAATGGCGACTATCAGCCCATTGAGAATATTGCTCGCGCGGTGGGTTTAATCGAGGCGGAGTAAGTCTGTCGACTAGCGCCCGAACCACCAGACGTTAATGCTCAGCTTCCGCAGGGAATCCGTGGTCCGTGATGGCCACGTGATTCTCCGCAATATTGATCTGCATATAGACGCCGGTGAGCGGGTTGTTATTCTCGGCGCGAGCGGGGCCGGTAAAACGACGCTGCTGAATGAGTTTTACCAACAACTTGGCCCGGCAGCAGCGTTAATCCCTCAGCCACATGGTTTAGTCGGGCCATTGTCGGCCCGGCAAAATATAGCGCTGGGCCGGATCGACCAACAGTCGCTATACAGTACTTTACGCAGCTTATGCTGGATGTCAGCGCAGCAACGGTCTGAAATTCAAGACTGGGCGGAGCGGTTGGAGTTGGCGGCTCAGCTGGAGCAAGGTGTTACTAGTTTGTCTGGTGGCCAGCAATCGCGAGTCGCTATTGCCAGGGCGCTTTATCGTGGTGGGCCAGTGGTGTTGGCTGACGAACCCTGTGCCGCGTTAGACCCGGATAGAGCCCGGCTGGTGTTAGACCAACTAGAATCACGTTTTCCTACGCTAATTTGCACCATGCACGATGTCGACGCAGGTTTGCAGCTTGCCAGTCGGGTAATTGGTATCGCTGATGAACGCATCGCATTTGATGGCTCTCCTGCCGGACTTTCGTCTGAGATGTTGGCGCAGCTCTATGCGCAGCAGGACGAAGTCGGGCCTGAGCGATCGGATACTAGTCATTTGCCGCCGATTCAGCGCCCTTGCCTATGAATTGGCCTGCGAGCCGACGTAGAAGCCGAGCGGCAAACCCAGTTCAACATCTTCCACTAAAACCACGTCTAACCGCTGTTCGCTTCAGTCTTGCCGCTGTGGTGTTTGCCTGCGCGCTGTTACCACTGGCGGATTTAGCGATTCATACTGCAACGCCGGGTGACGAGCTACGCCGCATGCTGGCGGGGCTGCTGCATCCGGAAGTGGCGGGCTGGGAGTTACTGGCCAGGGGTATTGGGCTTACTTTTGCGTTCGGCCTGCTCGGCACCCTGTTAGCGGCACCCGTTGGCTTGTTAATGGCGCTGTTCTGGCAGCGGCGTGCGGTGCGGGTGCTAGCGGCCAGCTTGCGTTCAATTCACCGTTGTTGCTGCTGCATTTATTCGGACTCACTCCGCTCACCGGCCTGCTGGCAATCTTTCTGCCGTTTAGCGGCATATTCGCCAAGGTGTATGCGGAGATTCTCGCCGAGCAACCTGACGCTGCGTTAAATAGTTTACCGAACGGCACCAGCCGGCTAAGCGCCTTGCTATTCGTGCGCTTGCCGGAAGCATGGCCGCAGCTACGTAGCTATTTCTTCACCCGCGCTGAGTGCGGCATGCGTTCCAGTGCCATTCTTGGATTTGTTGGCTTGCCGACTTTGGGTTACCACCTCGAAGCAGCTCTGGCCTACGGCGCTTATGCCGAAGCCAGCGTTTATTTTACCGGCCTTATTCTGGTAATTGGTGGTTTCCGTTTATTGGTACCAGCCTGGTCGTGGCCAGTGTGGTTGGTTGCGTTGCCGTGGTTACTGCCGGGCGACTGGGCGCTTAAAACCGAGGGTTTATGGCGTTTTGTCAGCCACGATATATGGCCTGCCGCTTTGTGAAATGGTGATGCGCCAGCGCTGCTTGAGTGGTCGCAACGAATAATGTTCGATGCCATTCTGCCTGGCTTGGGGCAGACGCTATTACTCAGCATACTGGCGCTGGTTGCCACTGGTTTGCTAACGCTGCTGTTATGGCCACTGGCGGTGCGCCGGATAGGCGGGCGACTGGGCCAAGGCAGCGGCCATGTCGGCTTGTTGCTATTGCGTGCAACCCCGGAGTACCTGCTGGTTTACGTCCTGTTATTGGTTTGGGGGCCGTCAATGCTGCCGGCTTTGGTAGCGCTGATGCTGCATAACGCCGGCATTATTGCTTTCCTGATGGCCCGTACTACCGATCGTTTGCCACGCCGCCCGGATGCGGTAAGTGGCTTACGCTATTACTTGTGGGAGTGTTTGCCGCGGCTGTATGGGCCATTCCTGGCCTATCTGTTTTATCGCTGGGAAATAATTCTGCGGGAATCGGCGGTGGTCGGCGTGTTGGGAATCGCAACGCTGGGCTTTTACATTGATTCTGCGTTGGCAGAAATCCGGCTTGAACAGTTATTACCACTACTGACGGCAACGGTGCTGCTCAATATCTTTGTAGATTCGGCTTCGCGGCGTTTGCGTAGCAAGCTGAGTTTGGCGGAACACTGACTCTCGGGGTGTGCGCTGCGAGGGCGTCGCAGAAGCGCCTGAGCTTTCAGCCTAAGAATGGAGTTACCGAAAACCCGTTCGCACCGAGACTTCGACTAGTTCAGTCTTAGGCTGACCGGTTACGGGACACTACTTCGCATGGGTATTGGCCGCCAGCTCGACACCGCTAACGCCGTGGTCAGCTTCTTCCTGGACAATTTGCCACCTGCCATCCATCTTGCGCCAATACTGACGTTTCCGACGCTGGGCTGAACTGGTTTTGCTGCTGTAACGCAGTTCAAAGCGGGCTTCTACCAAGTCGCTTTCGCCGGGGTAGGCCAATAGGCTGA
>CAJQNE010000004.1 GCA_905479545.1 uncultured Gammaproteobacteria bacterium
TAACGACCGGTCGCGGCGTTGGCTTTCACAAAGTTTGCAGATTTCTAGTTCGCTCAGCGTACGGCACTGGCTACATTGGCCAATATTTTCCGCCGCGTCCGTAAGCGCGGCAGCCAACTTCAGTGCGCCATCGCGATTCCGCTGCAACATATGGAAGGCCATACGCTGAGCAGACTTCGGGCCGACACCGGGCAAAGCGCGCAGTGAGTCGACCAGTTCTTCGAGTAGCGGTGAGTACATTGGCTTCCAGCGTTAGCTAGAACGGCATTTTAAAGCCGGGCGGCAGCTGTAGTCCGGAGGTGATGTCAGCCATTTTGCCCTGCATTTCGTTTTGCAGCTTGTGAGTCGCGTCATTAATCGCCGCGGCAATCAGGTCTTCCAGCATTTCTTTATCATCAGCATCGCCACTGATAACAGTCGGATCAATTTCGACCCGCTTGGCCTCATGGCTACCGTTCAGGGTAACTTTCACCATGCCCGCTCCGGCTTCGCCGGTAATTTCCAGCAGCTTCATTTCTTCCTGCTGCTTCTGCATTTGCGCCTGCATTTCCTGCGCTTTCCGCATCATGTCGCCAATTGCGCCTTTCATAATTTCTCTCGACCTTAGTATTAATCTGGAAGTTAACGAGCTATTGCACTCAGGAGCCGCCGGGCTTAATCGAGCCCGGCCGAACCGTCGCATCAAAAGTTCGCTTCAATGCTTGCACAATGGGGTCGGTCTCAATGCTTTCAACCGCAGCCTGCTGTCTGGCGTCGGCTGCACGGGCATCCTGCGACGCCAAAGTTTGCGTCATTAGGGGTGCATCATTACCACCACCTTGCTGAATATCGAGCTTTAGCTCCGGCTCGTTAAAATGCTTTCTTAATGCGGCCTCCAGCCCTAGCTGTGAACGCTCAGTGAGCATGTGCACACTGGCGGGATCGAGGCGGAGCAGCAATTTGTTTCCATCGCGACCACCCCACAAACAATGTGCAGCAAGTTGATTCGACATCCCGCGCAGACCCATTTGTGGCACCAGGCTCGGCCAATCAACCTCGCCATTGGCGGGTAACACCGCCGTAGACGCTGGCGCGGCTGGTGGTGGAGCCGCCGCAGGAGCGGCTGGCGTGGGCTCTCGTACGGGTGGCACCAGCGACTGCACTGGTGGTGCACTTGGCGGTGCAGTCGCCGATGGCGAATCGTCCCACGGCGGTGGTGCCGCCGACTCTCGAATTTCGTTATCAGCAGGGGCTGCTGCAGACGCGGGACTAGTGGTTGGCTGCACTGCTGACGCTTTTGGCTGGACAGCCGACGGCGCGGCTGGGCTAGCGGCGGCTGGTCGAGCTGCGATTGGTTTGGTCGCAGCCGCCTGCACGCCCGCCTCAGCAGGCTTGAACAGCAGCATCCGCAGCATGGTCATCTCAAACCCGCCACGCATATTCGGTGCAAGTGGTAAATCACGCTTGCCGTGTAAAGCAATTTGATACCACAGCTGCACATCTTCCGGCCGGGTTTGCGTTGCTAACTCAGCCAGCGCTACTTCCAGCGGGTGGTCCGCATCAGGCTCGCGCGGCGCTAGCTGATATACCGCCAGCTGTTGCAGCTGGCTCGCCAACTCATCAAGCACTGCAGGGTATTCCGGTGCGCGCTCATCGAGCTGGTCAACCAACCCCAATAACTGTCCGGCATCACCACCATTAAGCGCACGGAGTAAATCCAACACCATGCTTCGATCAATGGTGCCGAGCATTTCCCGCACGCCTTCGTCACGTACCTCACCGCCGCCGTAGGCAATCGCCTGATCAGTCAGGCTCAGCGCGTCACGCATACTGCCGTCAGCACATATGGCCAATTCAGCCAGCGCCAGCTTGTCGAACGCCACCTCCTCCCGACCCAACAACTCTTCCAAATAGCTGGAAATTTGGGTTTCACTAAGACGCTTGAGGTTAAACTGCAAACAACGCGACAGAACCGTAACAGGCAACTTTTGCGGATCAGTCGTCGCCAGCAAAAACTTCACGTGCGGCGGCGGCTCTTCTAATGTTTTAAGCAAGGCATTGAACGAGTGCGCCGAGAGCATGTGCACTTCGTCAATCAGATAAACCTTATAGCGGCCAAGGGTCGGAGCGTATTGCACGTTATCGAGCAGCTCGCGAGTCTCGTCAACCCGCGTGCGGGAGGCAGCATCCACCTCAATCAGATCGAGAAAGCGACCCTCGTCAATCGACAGGCAAGCATCGCATTTTCCGCAAGGCGTTGAGCTAATACCCTCCAGACAATTCAACGCTTTAGCGAACACCCGGGCCACCGTGGTCTTACCCACACCTCTTGTGCCGGTAAACAAAAATGCATGGTGAACGCGGCCTTGATCCAGCGCGTTAGTCAGCGCTTTCAGCACATGCTGCTGGCCAACCATTTCATTGAAGGTACGCGGCCGCCATTTGCGGGCCAGAACTTGATAACTCATCGCACAACTATACCGTTTTGACAGCCAGCGCGACGCGGCTTTTTAAAGGTAGGAATTAGTCACGCGAAGCGCAACTTCGCGTACAAAAAACAAAACTATTTGGCGACTTTCAGAGTGTGGATTTTTCCGCTATGCAAGGAGAGAGAAGGAGCCGCACTAATGTGCGGTAACACCGACCAACGCCGCAGATCAACAAAGGTGGCGCAACCGCGTAACAGCAGTGGCCGACATGAAATAAACGCCAAACTAAAAAATTTTGCGGCTTACAACTCGCGATATTTTTCGATCAGCAAGGCGAGCGGCGGAGCCATACATAAGTATGGCGACAACAAACAACGCAGCAGAGCGGAAAAGAGCGCAGTTGTAAGCGTCAAATTAGGGTGGCGGCCTGCGCCAGCCACACCCCGGCACCCACATCCACCGCTGCCGCTGCTCCCTTCCGGGCCTGACGGGGTTAACGATTTCGTGTTGCGAGGGGACCAACGCAGCCCACCATAGTAGGGCAGCCTGCTTTTATTAAGCACTTTGCACCCGGCTGCCTGAGGGTTTTGTATAAACAATCTGGCAGGGGCGCGAAAAATACAGGGTATTTCGACTTGGTGCCAGTGCGGCTTGGTACTAAACGCTGTTTACATACCGCAAACGGAACATACATCAGGCACTACAGTCACAAAACTGACTACCTAGTCAAATTCTCGCAGGGTAGATAGCAAGATTTAATTCGACAAATAATTCAATCACGTCAAATTTTAGCTTTCAGCGCCATCCAGTTGGGGCTAAACTTAAAGGACAAGCGGACTTAGATTAACCTTGGTGTTAACGAAATAAACCGCAACAACGAGCTGCCGATAGAATTTTATTCCTCTAATTGGCGGCCGACGCATACGTACCGGAGACAGCTATGAATAGCAGCAAAAGCCCTATGGCCAGCCCAGGGAGTTTTAGTCACAACTCAATTTTTCGAGCCCTATGGTTCACCTTAACGCTATTGGCGTTATCAGCTTGCGGTGGCGGCAGCGACCAAACCAGTCCGCGCGTCGACGGTGACAATAACGATCCTGCTACGCCGAACGAATCAAACCGGCCATTTGCAGCCAATGATGTCTTTCAGGTTACCAATGACGGCAGCGAATCCGGCCTGGATGTGCTGAATAACGA
>CAJQNE010000005.1 GCA_905479545.1 uncultured Gammaproteobacteria bacterium
TTGGTGCAGGAGAACACCGGCGTTACCGTGTGCTGCTGCCACTCCGTGTCTCTCTTCGGGTCGGCGATGCCACCCCATAAATCCACCACGGTTTCGCCGTTGACACTTAAACAAACGGAAGCCCCAAGCTCGTTGCGCTCAGAAAAGTTCCGCTCGAACTCGGCTTTTACATTGGCAAACTTAGGGTCTACCGAACCTTGCACCACATCAGTCATACCGAAAATAGTCTCCAGCAAAAAATGAAAACCTGGGCATCAGATTATTTTCTGCGTTAGTGATTGAGTGAGAGAAGGCATGATCCCAGTAGCATGAAAAATAGCGCACCCACTATGCTTGCTTCGCCCGAACCAGTTTTGCGACAGTCTGGCTGGTGGCCAGCAGCGTGCCCTCATCGTTATACAAAGCGCCTTCTAAAAAGGCTGTTTTGTAGGCCAATTTAACGACTTTGCCAACGGCAATAAGCCGGCCGGCACGACTGGCTTCCAGGTAGCGGGTGGTAATTTCCAGCGATGATAAACCGGCAATATCGGCGTTCAATCCGAAAACGGCATGGCTCATTGCCGCGTCCAACATAGCGGTAATAAAGCCACCCTGCACAATGTCGACCGAGTGGCAGAAACCTGTCGAAACATTGAATTCAAAGGTGCAGCTTTGCTGTGTGGCATCGAAGCCGGTGACACGGCCTCCCAGCATAGTGATAAAGGGCAGCGGACTGCTGTTCATGGCTTCGATGGCAGCCTGCTCGTTCATGGTTTGTCCTTAGAAGAATATTTGCGGCACCAGAGCCAATTTCCGGCGATATCTTAGATTGTTCGATTAATTGCGAGCGGGCCAGCAACGAACATTATACCGATTGAGCGAGAGGCAGAACGCCGTCGCTCAATCGGCACTAAAAGCGCTTAGCTTATTAAGCCGCCTGCCAAACCACCTTACCTGCAGTGTCGCCATCCTGGCCGGCAAACCGTGACTCAATAGCCTTACGCTTCAACTTCATGGTGGGCGTTAGCAAGGCGTTTTCAATCGACCATTCTTCCGGCGTAACCAGAATGCCACCGATTTGCTCATAGGCCGGCAATTCAGCATTGACCTGATCGAGCTGGGAGTTCAGCGACTCATTCAGTTCGTCACGACTTTTAGCCTGACCAGCCTCAGAAAGGTTGGTAAGCAGCATTGGCTTATCCAGACCATGGCCGAATACACAAAGCTGTCCCAACTCAGAAATACTGGCGAGTTTTTCCTCAAGTTTGTTAGGCACAATAAATTTGCCCTTTGAGCTCTTGAATACATCGCCGATCCGGCCGGTGATTACCACGGCCCCATCGTCATCAATACGGCCCGCATCACCGGTGTGATACCAACCATCGCGAATCACTTCGGCGGTTTTCTCTGGGTTCAGATAGTAGCCCTGCATGACCGCGTCGCTTTTAAAGCAAATCTCACCGTCATCGCTGATTTTTACCTCAGCATCCGGCACTACATAGCCGACCGAGCCCAACTTGTTTTCTTCCTTCCAGTTAAATGCACCGTGGCAGAAGTTTTCTGTCATGCCATAGCCTTCGCGCAGATTAATGCCAAGGTTGCGATACCAATGCTGGATGTCCAGCGGGGTAGGGGCCGAACCGGTGAGCAGTAGCTTGGTTTTAGCGAATCCAAGCATCGCCTTAACACCTTGTTTCTGTTCTTCAGTAAATTGCGCCTGCACCTCAGCGGGCACTTTTGCGTCGACCGCTTCTTTGAATTTCGCCCACAGACGTGGCACGGCAAAGAACAATGTCGGCTGAATTTCCTGCAGTTCCTGAGCAAAACTTTCCAGGCCACGGGAAAACGCAACTTCCGAATTGTTGTACAGCGAACGCATTTCAACGATTACCCGCTCGGCAACGTGAGACAGCGGCAGGAACGAGAAGCAGCGTTCACGTTCACCTTCCTCAGTCGATATCAACACATCCATCAACGACCCGATGGCAACTGCCGGGGCGCGGAAAGTATGCACCACGCCTTTAGGGTTGCCGGTGGTACCGGAGGTATAAACAATAGTGAAAACTGTATCCAACGACCGGTTAGGTGATTCCGCATAGGGTTCATAATTAGCAATAATATCTTCGAGCTTATGCTGGCATTCGACAACACAGTTCCGCATAGCGACGCGTGGCAGTGTAGTGCCCAATAATTCGTCGGCTCTGGCAGCCTGATCGAACTCACCGACAAAAACCAATTGAGCACCACTATGACCTAATATATAGCTGCCGGTCTCAACGTCCTGGCCGGGGTATAGCGGCACGCTGATATGGCCGCTGAGCATAATGGCGACATCCACCACCAGCCAATCCGCTGAATTCGACGAAATAATGGCAATGCGACTGCCGGGCTCAAAGCCCTGAGCATTCAGAAACGCCGCCGTGCTCCGCACCCGCTGGCCGAACTCACCCCAGGTATAGTCCACCCAACCGGCCTCAGTCGATTGGCGCAGATAACGTTGCTCCGGCTGGGTTTTCTCCCAGTGTAGAAACATTTCTAGTGGGGTTTTTAATGGGCTTTGTTGCTCTGTCATTATTCATTCTCCTCAGAATTCGTTAATCACTACTTATAAACTCGCTCGCTGGCGCCGAACTAAACCGGTAATAGCCAGCACTCTTTCTATACGCATCGCCGGAACATCTCAAGTGGCAGAGCGAGCTCTACGCTCAACTATAAGACTGGCCACAACTCTCAAAACCGACCCCGAAGCTTGCCGCCACCCAGCCGAATTACTGAAAGGAGTTTTTCACATGACCACAACCATCCACGCCGTTGAGGCCGAAAAAACCAGTGGCGAACTTGCCCGTGAGCAGCAACTGGCCTGGAAGCTGGCCGAACTTGCCACAGCTGCGAAAAGCGCCCCGCAAAGCGCCGATGCCGTGGCGATGGCCAAGAACCGGATCATCGACAATGCCGCCATTGCCTTGGGTGCCGCGAATGAAA
Organism: uncultured Gammaproteobacteria bacterium; assembly: GCA_905479545.1. GTDB lineage: Bacteria > Pseudomonadota > Gammaproteobacteria > CAJQNE01 > CAJQNE01 > CAJQNE01. The sequence goes on from CAJQNE010000005.1 coordinate 2,962, forward strand.
CAGCCGTGAAGGTAGCCCGCGCCGACGCACTGTATTCCCTGAGCACTGGCAACGCGACTATCTGGGGTCTTAGCGATACCTTTTCGCCTCTGCCCGCCGCCTTTGCCAATGCCGTAGCGGTTCGTTTTCTGGATAACGACGACTGTTATCTGGCGGCTGAATATTCTCACCCGGATGACAACATCTCGCCGATCATCGCCGTCGGCCAGCACATGGCCGACCGCATCGGCATTACCGGCGCTGACATTCTGCGCGGCATCGTGGTGGCCTACGAGGTGCATGTGGCACTAGTGGGTACCGGCAACGGCACCGGCATTTGTCTGCACAAACACAAGGTCGACCACATGACTCACATCGCTGCGGGAACGGCAGCGGGCATTTCGGCAATGCTCGGACTGACTACTGAGCAGAGCTATCACGCCATCAATTTTGCGGTACACAATGCCATTTCTTCGCGGCAGTCGCGCAAGGGTGATATCGGCGCGCAGAAAGAATTCGTGCCCGGCTTTTCGGCGGAAATATCCATTAAAGCCGTGCACCACGCTATGCACGAACTCAAGGGCCCCAACCCGGTATACGAAGGCGTGGATAGCATCATTCGCCGCTTCCTTGATGGCCGTGATAACGAAAACGCGGTTTATACGGTGGAGCTGGCTGAGCCTGCCGTCGATCCGCTACGCAACATTCTGAAAACCTACCCGAAGCAGCACGCCTTCGAATATCAGGGCCAGGCGATCATTGACCTGGCACTCCAGCTACGACAGAAACTGCCCCGTAAAGGTAGCGGTATCGATATTCACCAGATTAACAAAATAGTGCTAAAAACCAGCCACCACACCCACCATGTGATTGGCAGCGATGCCAGAGACCCACAGAAAATCGATCCGGATTCGCCCCGTGGAACGCTGGATCACAGCATCATGTTTGCTATTGCCCGCTGCATCCAGACCGGTGAGTTCCACAAAGATCGTAGCTACCAGATGACGCAGGCTGAAAAAAACGAACTACGCAGTCTGATGGCTCGTATCGAAACCCAGTTCGATCAAGGCTGGGAAGATCTGTACCACGACCAGGACCCGAATGTGCAGGCCTACGGCGGCCGGATGATCGTCACTCTGGTTGATGGCTCTACCATCGCAGAAGAGAAAACCCGGGCCAATGCTCACCCCGGCGGTGACACGCCCTGGCAGCGTATGGATTACGAAGCAAAGCTGGCAGATTACACCGCCGGGCTGGTGAGCGATGCCGAGCGCACTCGCTTCATTGCGGTTGTAGACAATATGGAGCGGCTTTCCGGTGGTGAGCTAACAAGCATCAACCTGGTCGCCGATACGGGCGCGCTACAGGCACCGGATACGCAGGGCATTTACTAAGACTTTGCTGTTTGGTATTCACGCGAAGAAAAAAGCGCCACTGTACCGCCTTCTGATTGAGCGGCCTTGCCGTAGATGCAGACTTAGTTCGTTTTAACATTGCGCCGGTACCGCTCCGGCGTCATAGCAAACCAACGTTTAAATGCACGCCGGAAACTGGCGCTATCGTGGTAGTTCAATACCGTGGCTATGGCTTCGATAGATAACCTGTCCCGACACAAATAATCAGCGGCTTGTTGCGACATGATCTCGTCGCGAATTTTACGAAAACCGGTATTTTCGCTGGCGAGCTTTCGCGCCAGCGTGCGTTTGCTCATGAACAGCGTGGCGGCGGCCTCGTCTTCACTCAGGGTTCCGGGGGGATGCGATAGCATCAGTTTCCTGATCCGCATCTGGTAGCTTCGGGACTGACTCGGTAATTTTGCCAGCATCGCTTCACACTGCTGTACCGCCAGCCTATAGCTCTCGTGGTTGGCGTTGGCATTGGCTTCCCGGCATAGCGTCATCGGCAGCCGCAGCATTAGCTGGTCGCAGCCGAAGAAAACTTTCCCGGGTAGGTGGCTTGAATAGGCCGCTTGGTATTCCGGTGCCGGATACTGGAAGTGTATCTCGGCCTCCGTTAGCGGACGCCCGACAACGAATTCGGCGATTTCATGGCA
>CAJQNE010000006.1 GCA_905479545.1 uncultured Gammaproteobacteria bacterium
CACAGTTTTCATCAGGGTTCGCTAGTCGCTTACCGCCGAATACAACGGCAAAAATTGCGCTATACAGTGCCTGCGCCGGCGAACTGAATCCGGCCCCATTACAGCAATTGCAAAGCCTGTCGGAAGCGACATTCTATTTACCTATGTTGTACGGCCAGTCGCTACGCTTCGGTAATATTTCCGCGCAGCCGCTGCGCAAAAACCGATTTGGTATCGACGAACCCAATGTGCCCGCCGACCTGCAACTGACGGCAGAAGAACTCGATATTATTATCGTGCCGCTATTAGCAATCGATGACCGCGGCAACCGCTTAGGCATGGGCGGTGGCTTCTACGACCGGGCACTGGCGAAGCTGAAACCGGGCACTCAGGCCGGTAAGCCATTGCTGCTCGGCTATGCCCATGATTTTCAACGAGTCGCGACCCTGCCGGCTCAGGTTTGGGATGTACCACTGCATGGCATTGTCACCGAGCAGCTGGCTCGACGCTTTTGAACGGACCTTTCGAGGCAATCCGCTACTGTTAAATACCGCGTCAGACAGCTCCATCGGTTCCTTATTGGCGAAAAATTAGGTACTTTAGAGACAATATGGACCGATTTTTGGCAATAGAAGCCCAATACGCGCTGAGCGTTACAATATGAGCGCCCGCTGTTCTGGCTGCGGCCACGTTCGTTCGGCTACCGAGCAGTGGCCGATATGGCAATGCCCTGCCTGTCTATTGCCCTATGAAACCAGCCGCAATCTGGCGCGCCATAACGAAAGCATCGCGCGCACAGAGATGGTTCGAAAAAAGCATCGCCAGCATCGCCGCAGCTACCTGCTACTGATGTTCGTTCTGCTGTCGCTACAAATAGGCGCTGCATGGGCTGCCGGCCTGCTAGTGCCTCAGCTCTGGCTGCCGCTCATTATTTTCACTGCCACACTATGGCTGCCGATTGGTTTGTTCGGCCTTCGCCGTCCGGCGTTCCTCTGGCTGCCGTTATGGTGCGTAGTCTCGGGCGCGGCAATCGGTACTACGCTCGGGAGATTTCAACTTACTAACGTCGCTGTAGCCCTATCGCTGACCGCCATTTTTTGCGGCATTATGCTGATAGTCTGGGCAATACAAGGCAAAACGCCCAAGCGTAGCACCAAGGTACACCGGCATAGCGGTATCGCATTAAGCTGTGCGTTTCTTGCTTGCGTGCCGCTAATATTATTCACCGACTTACACCCCTTTTCCGCACTAGCCGCCACTGCCTTTACTGGCCTGATAGCAGCGTGGATGCAATTCCGGGTTTACCGCGCCGCTCGTTATCATGCCGTTCGCGAGCCTATGCCGCTCGTTAGCGCGACGATGTTTGACTGGATGACACCCGTCGCCTGGCAACGCCTATGGCAACACAGCTCACTAGCACCAGACCCTGGTCGCGGTACCGGCGTTAACATCTACTCCGACTCAGAATCCTACGGTCGTCGTGAGCAAAGCAATTTGCAGCCCGATCCCGATGTTACGCCGGGCGCGGGCAACGCAATCGATTCCCGCCCGCTTAGTATCAGCGATCGGCTAAACATCAGCGATGTAGTGGAGCAGCATGGCCCGAACTACCGGCCACAGCGCAAGATGCGGAAAATTGAAGCCGAGCCGGCAACCGACAAGCGAACAACCACATTAAAACTGGTGTCCGGACAAAACCACCTTTTCCCACCACCGGTCGAAAAAAAATAGCCACTCCCGAACCGATCTACCGGCAACAAACTTCTTAGCCGAGAAACATCGAATAGGCTGGGTTGTCAGTTTCTTCTACCACCCCATAGCCCAACTGAGCCAACGCCTCATCCAGTTCACCCGCTGCAGCTTTGGGTGCCTGAATTCCGGCTAACACCCGGCCCCAGGCGGCACCGTGATTACGGTAGTGGAATAAGCTGATATTCCAATCACTACGTAAGCTGTTCAGAAACTGCAATAAGGCGCCGGGGCGTTCCGGAAATTCAAAGCGGAACAACCGTTCATTTTCTACCGATGCCCGACCACCAACCATGTAGCGAATATGAATTTTCGCCATTTCATTGTTGCTCATGTCCAGCACAGCGTAACCACCCTGCCCGAGTAAGGCGACCAGCGCCTCGCGCTCATTAACACCAGCGATGCGCACACCAACAAAAATATGCGCCTCACCGGCAGCATCAAAACGGTAATTGAACTCGGTAATTTGCCGCTCGCCCAGCAGCTCGCAAAAACCACGAAATGCGCCAGGCTGCTCAGGAATAGTCACCGCCAACATCGCCTCGCGATTAGCACCACTCTCAGCCCGTTCGGCGATATGCCGAAGACGATCAAAATTGACGTTGGCACCGCTCGAAACAGTCGCCAACGTTTTACCCTTCAAGCCGTGCTCGGCTGCGTATTTACGCAAGCCCGCCAAACCTACCGCACCGGCAGGCTCGGAAGCTGCCCGCAGATCAATAAACAAATCCCGCACAGCGGCACAGATTTCATCGGTGCTAACGGTAATAACCTCGTCGACATACTGCCGGGCGATGTCAAAAGTATATTTTCCAACCTGCTTAACAGCGACTCCGTCAGCGAACAAATCGACCTTATCGAGTACAACCCGCTCGCCGGCCTCCAATGCCATTTTCATGCAAGCAGCGCCCTCGGGCTCCACGCCTATTACACGCACTTCGGGCCGGAGGTATTTTATATAGGTCGCCATGCCGGCAATAAGACCGCCACCACCGACGGGCACAAACACCGCGTCGAGCTGATCAGGGCACTGCTGTAGCAGCTCTACGCCTACCGTACCCTGCCCTGCTATTACTTCTAAATCATCGTATGGCGGAATAAACGCCATGCCACGCTCAGCCGCCAATCGCAGCGCATGCGCATTAGCTTCATCAAAGTTATTGCCAAAAATCAGCGTGCTACCACCACGCGCTTCTACGGCTGAAACTTTTATTGGCGGGGTATTGTTAGGCATCACAATTAGCGCCTCACAACCTAGTTTTTTCGCCGCCAGCGCCACACCCTGAGCGTGATTCCCCGCGCTCGCAGTAATAACCCCGCGCTGACGCTGCTCTGCCGTGAGCCGAACGATTTTGTTAAAAGCACCGCGCAACTTAAAGCTGAAAACACTTTGCTGATCTTCGCGCTTAATCAGCACCGTATTACCCAGCTCTGCACTCAGCCGATCGGCCTTATCCAACGCGGTTTTTTCCGCCACGTCGTAAACGCGGGCGCCCAATATTTGTTTAACCAGAGATTCCATAGCGCGTACTTTACACGGCTTTACACGCCACGCGGAGCAATGTAGTGCGCTATTATTCGCGCTTTCAACTCCATCGCTGAACCGCTGTCCGATGAATCAGAACCAAGCAAAACAAGCCGCCGCTGAAGCTGCGGTAAAGAACGTGGAAGACGGCATGTTATTAGGTGTCGGAACCGGCTCCACGGTAAACCTGTTTATCGAAGCGCTGGCCGCCAGCGGCATTCAACTGGATGCTGCGGTCTCAAGCTCCGAAGCCAGTACCGCAAAACTGAAAAAACTCGGTATTCCGGTGCTGGATTTAAACGCGGCCGGCCCACTATCTTTGTATATCGACGGCGCTGACGAAACCGATGCTAACGGCGCACTCATCAAAGGTGGCGGCGGCGCGTTAACACGAGAAAAGATAATCGCCGAAGCGGCGGAAAAATTTGTCTGTATTGTGGATGCTAGCAAACAAGTCGATGTACTGGGTGCCTTCCCGCTCCCCATCGAAGTGATACCAATGGCCCGCAGCCTGGTAGGCCGCAAAATGGTCGAGCTCGGTGGTCAGCCGGTATGGCGCGAAGGGTTTATCACCGATAACGGCAATGTCATTCTTGATGTGCATAATCTGCGTATTAC
>CAJQNE010000007.1 GCA_905479545.1 uncultured Gammaproteobacteria bacterium
CGCCAGCATCGCTACGGCGACCTGACCCACCACAAGCGTCTCACTCACTGAACGACTCCACCAGTCGCTGCAGCGTACTGTCGGAGCAGACCCTGATAGCTCTGCGCAATCTCCGCCAACGCCGATATTGCCAGCGTATTAGCATCCCGCACTCGCGGAATTAAGCCGATGGGCGCATGCAGTCGCGCCAATTGGTAGTAGCTTAAACCCGCTTGTAATAGCGCCAACCGCCGGGTGGCCTGGCTTCGGCGGCTGCCCAGGGCGCCTATATAAAATGCGTCGCTGCACAGCGCAGTTTCGAGTAGCGGCAATTCCTGACCGTGATCATGGAACAAGCTCACTACGGCCGTGAAAGGGTCGATCACAACAACCCGCTGCGCTGCTACGACAGTCACACCAAGAGCTTTAAGCTGACTACTAAGCGATGGATTGTCAGACTTTGCGACCACGCTGTAACCAGCCGTAACGGCCAGCGAAGCCAAGGCCAATACTTCCGGAGCACTTCCCGCGATGAGCAATTTTGGTCGCGGATAATATTGGCGTTTGAATGTGTCACCAGCAAGGTCACCGATTGCCCATTCAGAAATTTCACGACGATCTAGTTGCCGGCATATCCGTTCCAGAACCTGCCGTTCAGGCTGACTATCGAGCACGATATCTAAGCCACCACCACAAGGTAATTGAATGTCAATAAACGGCGAACCGACACCGTATCGAAGCCGCTTATGTCTACCACCAAAGCTATCGCCTTGAAACACGGCAAGCGCCTCGTAGGCCACCGCGCTTTCCAGACAGCCGTTCGACACGTCGCCAACAAACACCCCATCGCCAGCAATGGCCATCTGAGCACCCAGTGGCCGGGAAAAAGGCCCGTCAATTGCCGTTAAAGTAGCAACGGCAACGCGCTGGGCTTCCGCCAGCCGCTTTGCAGCAAAGCGCAGAACATCGCCGTCATTTGCTGCGGAGATCACATCTCGTTGAGGGGTTGGTAGCATCAATTTATTGTACTTACAGTCACAAGCGAGAGCGCTGAGCAGTCAGTCGTCGCGGTATATAGTCCTAAAATTATTCACAACCTTTGCAGGCGAAATGATCTTGCTAGGCTAGGCAGGTGACAGCCGTAGCCGAGCCGCAATGCGCCCGACGAAACCACTATCGTAACGGATAACAACTATGAAGATTTCTTTCACACTAAATGGCAATGCCGTTTCAGTGAATGCGGAACCAGACGCGCCTCTGCTCTGGGTACTTCGCGACGAACTCCGCTTAACCGGTACAAAATTTGGTTGCGGAATTGCCCAGTGTGGTGCCTGCACGGTATTCGTAAACGGCAGCACGAGGCGTTCCTGCGTTACGCCGGCAAGCTCTATTAATGGTGGCAGCGTAACCACCATTGAGGGCGTTAACGGCCCGGAAGCTGAGGCTATTCAGGCGGCCTGGGAAAAAATCGATGTGCCGCAATGCGGTTATTGTCAGTCCGGCCAGGTTATGTCGGCAGTCGCCTTACTCAAGGCTAAGCCTAATCCAACCGATGAGGATATCGACAACGGCATGGCAGGAAACATCTGTCGCTGCGCGAGCTACGTACGCATTCGACAAGCCATTCATGATGCCGCTGACCTCGCAAGCAATCGCCGTGAAATAGCTGCAGACAGCAACGTTAGCGAGGCCACAAATGTTGGTCTCGCCACGGCTAGCGAAGGAGCTTCAGCATGAATACTCCAATCAACAATTCAATAGCCGCCGACATGGGCGCAGCGATGCAGGACAACGTCTCGGAAGACCAGTCGGTCGTTAGCCGTCGCGGTTTTCTTCTCAGCTCAGCCGTTGCCGCTGGCGGTTTAGCCATTGGTATGTACCTACCCTCACGGGCCGATGCCCGTCCGGGAATGGCTAATGTAATGCAGAACGCCGGCGGCGAAGGTGTTTTTGCGCCGAACGCATTTGTGCGTATCGCGCCGGACGACACCGTAACGGTGGTAATTAAGCATATCGAATTTGGCCAGGGACCTTATACCGGCCTGTCGACCATCGTTGCCGAAGAACTGGACGCCAGCTGGAGCCAGATGCGGGCCGACGCGGCCCCTGCCGACGCCGACACCTATAAAAATTTCGCCTTCGGCACTCAGGGCACCGGCGGTTCTACGGCCATCGCCAACTCCTACGAGCAAATGCGCAAGGCCGGTGCCACGGCCCGTGCCATGCTGGTCGCTGCTGCTGCCGAACGTTGGAATGTCGCGGTCAGCGACGTATCTGTTAGCAACGGCGTAGTGAGCGCTACGGCTAACACAGCGACATTCGGTGAGCTGGCAGCCGATGCCATGCGGCAGAACCCGCCAAAAAAACCGACGCTAAAAGACCCGGCAAACTTCAAGCTTATCGGCACTAACCTGCCGAAGCTCGATAGCCGTATTAAAACTACCGGTAAGGCGATTTATACGCTGGACCAGTACCCGGACAATGTCGTTACCGCGGTGATTGAGCATGCGCCGCAATTCGGTGCGACGCTAAAATCATTTGATGCTGCCGAGGCCTTAAAGCAACCCGGTGTGCTGGCGGTTAAAGCAGTGCCGCAAGGCGTTGCAGTTTATGCTGAAAATACCGCTGCCGCATTGAAAGCCAAACAGTCAATTACAGCGAGTTGGGACAGTAATAAAGCGGAAACCCGCTCGTCCGAACAGATTCGGGCTGATTTTTCCAAAGCTGCGCGCAAACCTGGCTTGGTTGCAGTAAGTAACGGCAACGTCGATCAGGCCATTAACGATGCAGCCAATATTGATAAAGGCCGCACACTGGATGTCGAATATTTCCACCCCTTCTTGGCTCATGCGCCAATGGAAACCCTGGATGCGGTTATTCAGCGGCAAGGTAAAAATGTTGTCAGTTGGCTGGGCAGTCAATTCCCTGCAGCTGACCAAAAAGCCATCGCGAAAGTCATGGGTGTTTCACCAAAAAATGTCACCCTGAATACTCAGTTTGCCGGTGGCAGCTTCGGCCGACGTGCCCAACCCGGCGCACCGTTTGCGGCAGAGGCCGCTGAAGTGGCGAAAGCCTTTGGTGGCGACCGGCCCGTTAAGTTGATGTGGACCCGCGACAACGATATTCGTGGCGGCTGGTATCGACCGCTTACGGTCGCACGGCTACGGGGTGCTGTGGACGCCAGCGGTAATATCACCGCCTGGGATGAAACCATCGCGACCCAGTCGATTACGCAGGAAACCGGTATGGATTCCGGCAAGCAGCTCGACCCGAAAGTTGTCGAAGGCTCAAAGGACCTGCCCTATGGCATCAAGAACCACCGGGTCACCGCTCACCAACTAAACACCGGCGTACCGGTGCTGTGGTGGCGCTCGGTGGGTCATTCGCATAACGGTTATCACACTGAAACGTTCATCGACCAGTTGTTAGAAATGGCCGGCAAAGATCCGGTCGCAGGCCGCATGGCACTACTCGGCGACCACGAACGCCACAAAGGCGTATTGCAACGCGTCGCTGATATGGCCAGCTGGAGCGGCACGCACGCTAACGATGGCCGGATGCGCGGTGTCGCAGTGCATAAATCTTTTGATAGCTACGTGGCACAGATACACGAAGTAAGTATCGGCAACGATGGCCTGCCGAAAGTGCATAAAGTCTGGTGTGCAGTGGATTGTGGTGTGGCGGTGAACCCGAACGTTATCGCTGCGCAGATGGAAGGTGGCATCGGCTACGGCCTCAGCGCCATTCTGTACAACGCAGTAACGCTGCAAGCGGGTGGCAAGGTACTTGAATCCAACTTTGACCAGTACCGCAGCCTGCGTATTCACGAAATGCCTGCAGTCGAAACCAGCGTGATTAAATCGGCTAAAGCACCGACCGGTGTTGGTGAACCGGGCCTGCCACCCGCTGGTCCGGCGATGGCAAACGCCTGGCGAGCGCTAACCGGCAACGCGGTAAGCAGCCTGCCATTCACTGCGACTGCGAACGCATCGGCTCGTCGGAAAAACACTACAGGAGCAAGCTCATGAACCGGTTTCTGAAAAATGCAGCAATTGTGGCGAGCAGCGTACTGCTAGTGGCTGGCTGTGACGTTAACAGCCAGCCGATGGCTGCAAAGCAAAGCCAGATTTCGGCAGAGCGCGGCGCTGCGGCACCGGCCTCGATGATAGAACCGGCTATCGTCGCGGCCAAGCCTGCAAATATTGAATCCGCCGACCCGGAATTTCTGCAGCCGGTGGCAAACTTCGCCAGCATCGGTAACGAAGCTAATCGCTCAAAAGCATTATTTCGCGAAATGGGCAAAGTGCTGCAGCACCCGCGCTGCCTGAACTGCCACCCGAAAGACGACCGCCCGCGACAGGGTCTGGACATGGCCTTGCACAATCCGCCGGTGCTGCGCGGACCCGATAATCGCGGAACTCCGGCGATGGAGTGCGATACCTGTCACGGCAAAGCCAATTTCAAGTACGCCGTCGGCCCCGGCTCTATTCCCGGTCACCCGAAGTGGCATCTCGCCCCCATCGAAATGGCATGGGTCGGTAAATCGTTGAATGAAATTTGTGAGCAGCTGAAAGACGAAAGTCGCAGCCATAAAACGCTAGAAGAACTGCATGAGCATAATGCTAATGACACCTTGGTGGGCTGGGGCTGGAAACCAGGTGCTGGCCGTCAGCCTGCGCCTGGCACTCAAAAACAGTTTGGTGAACTGACGCGCGCCTGGATTGATAGCGGCGCGGAGTGTCCTGAGCGGTAGCGACAACCCGACGTTAACCGTCAGCGGAAACCATCGTAAAAAGAGGCCAGTTAAATACTGGCCTTTTTTTGCGTAAACGTTTTACGGGCAGGATTTTCAGTACCAATAAGCACCCGGACGACGTGCACGCGGCAGAACTTTCCGCCTGTAGCGAAATTTTTCCACACTGCTACTTATCCCGAAAACTGATACACCGTAACCGAGGCAAGATGATGTCTGATAATTCACCTACCAGCGGCAAGCAGCTGGTGACAATGACCGTCAACGGTGAGCAAACCGAGGTCGCGATTGAACCCCGACGAGTGCTGCTCGATGTGCTGCGCCACGATGTTGGCCTGACCGGCAGTAAAAAGGTTTGCGAAATGGGCGACTGCGGTGCCTGCACCGTACATCTTGACGGCGCGCCGGTGTACAGCTGTCTGGTACTCGGCATTGAATGCGCCGGTAAAAAAGTCGACACCATCGAGGGCTTGGCTAAAGGCAATCAGCTCGATCCGATTCAGCAGGCGTTTATCGACCACGACGCCTTTCAGTGCGGCTTCTGTACCTCGGGACAGATCATGTCCCTAAAAGCACTGTTCGAAGACAGCCCGAAACCCAGCGACGAGCAGATAGTCACTGCCGTCAGCGGCAACCTATGTCGCTGTGGTGCCTATCAGAATATCGTTAAGGCCGCGCAGGCCGTGCGTGACGAAGCCAAGCCGGAGACCCGCAATGACGATTAAAACGCCTGAAATTGAGTCGTCAAAAAACGATGGCGACATTGAACTGAGCCTGCCGCTACAGCAGGATTTAACTGACTGGCAAACCGGTCACGAATTTACCGTTGTCGGCAAACCGCATAGTCGCCTGGAGGGCGCAGAGAAAGTCACCGGGCGGGCGCAATATAGCGCCGACGTCAGACTTTCCGGTCAGCTCTACGGTGCGGTACTCCGCTGCCCTCACCCCCACGCCAAATTGATTTCAATAGACACTTCCGAAGCTGAAGCGCTACCGGGTGTGCATGCTGTAATTAGCCAGAACGATCAGTTTGACATCGACTGGTACAGTGAAGAAGCCCCTTTATTTAGTGATCAGCTGCGTTTTGTCGGCGATGAAGTTGCTGCGGTTGCGGCCGTCAGCACAGAAGTTGCTGCCGATGCTTTGCGGCTGATTAAGGTGAACTATGAGCCGCTGCCGTTCGTTACCGATATGGACCAAGCCTTAGCCGACGATGCGCCCGCGATTCACGACGGCGATAACCGAGTTGAAGAAGACAGCGAGTATGAGCGCGGTGACTGTGCCGCCGGTCTGCAACAGGCTGATATCACGGTAGAAAACGAATACCGCACACAAACGGCTCTGCATACCGCCTTAGAAGCTCACGGCGCAACGGCGCACTGGTCGGGCGATGAGTTGATCGTTTACGAATCGACTCAGGGTGTTCATGCGATCCATGGCCTGCTCTGTGAAAAACTCGGCCTGCCAATGAATAAAGTCCGGGTGATCGAACAGCATATGGGCGGTGGCTTCGGTGCCAAACAGACTTTGTGGAAGCCAACATTATTCGCCGCATTGCTTTCACGTAAAGCTGGCCGACCGGTGCAATTACTGCTGGACCGCGAAGGTGAAAACCTTGCCACCGGCAACCGCAACTCGACACTGCAACAGGTGAAGCTGGGCGCTAGCAACGATGGTAAGTTAACAGCCATTAAAATGACCTGCCGGATAAATGCCGGTGCTTATGCCACTGCAGGCGAGGCTAGCAACGTGGCAGGCATTTTCCAGCATCTGTATCACTGTGAGAACGTTAAAACATCACAGGTTCGTGTATACACCAACACCGGCCCCGCAGTAGCATTCCGCGCGCCCGGCTACGTCGAAGCTTGCTTTGCACTCGAAAGCGCAATGGATGAGCTGGCGCATAAGCTGGAAATTGACCCGCTGGAGTTGCGCCGCATTAATTACACCGGTCGCGACCAAACCGGTGACAAACCCTGGTCGTCGCCCGATGGACTTAAAACCTGTTATGAACGGTTAGATGAAGAATTTGGCTGGAGCCAGCGAAAAGCGCCGTCGTCAGAAGGGTCGATACGCCGTGGCTACGGACTAGCGGCGCATGAGTGGATGGCTGGCATGGGCAACCCACCAGCAGCGGTGTTCATCAAACTGAATACCGACGGCAGCGCCGATGTGGTGACCGGTACTCAGGACATTGGCACCGGCACCCGCACTGTGCTGGCGCAGGTGGCAGCCGAGGCCATCGGCCTGCCGATGGAGAGCGTGCGACTATTGCTCGGCGACACGGCCATCGGCGGCGTTGCCCCGGTCAGCCAGGGCAGCTTTACCGTGCCGACCCTCGCGCCCGCCGTTCGCGGAGCTGGCGAGAATTTACGACGACAAATTCTTGAAGCAGCAGCCCTGCTACTCGAAACCGACGCCACAACGCTCGAGATTAAAGACGGCGAGATTGTTTCGACTGAAGGCAAACATAAATCACTAACCGTAGCCGATGTCTGCGACGAGCTTGCACCGCAAAGCCTGCAAGCGCATGGCAGCCGACGCGCCAACCCCACCGACACCACTATCCGGCCGTTCGGCGCTCTGGCTGCTGAAGTAGCCGTGGATACCCAGACTGGCGAAATCACCGTTATCCGTATCGTTAACGCGCCGGACTGCGGCCGGATCCTGAATAGCAAAACAGCGAATAGTCAGGTTATTGGCGGAGTCACCCAAGGTATAGGTTTTGCCTTGACCGAAGAACGAATGGTGGACCACAACATCGGCTTAGTACTGAATGCCGATCTTGAAGAATATAAAATACCCACTGTCGCAGACATACCGACCATTACGCATGCCGAGGTCAATTTACCTGACCTGAATGCCAACAATACCGGTGCAAAAGGACTTGGCGAACTACCGTTAATTCCCGCCGCCCCAGCCATCCTCAACGCGATATTTGATGCCACCGGCTTACGGTTCACGCAACTGCCAATCAACCGCGCCCGGGTGCTCGCCGCCCTGCAGGCACAACAGGAGACAGCCGAATGAAAGCTTTCAGTTATTCGCCAGCACCAACGGCGGCAGAAGCGTCAAATGAAAAGGACAGCCGCGCTGAATTTTTCGCCGGTGGTACCGATTTGTTAACCCGGATGAAACTGAATATCGTTAGCCCGGATGCACTTATCGATTTGAAATCAGCAGACCTTCCAAATGGTGTAAGTGAACAGAATGGTGGGCTGACCATTGGTGCGCTAACGACACTGCGCGATATTGAGCAGAGCGAGCTTATCGCTGAAAAATTCCCCGTACTGGCGCAGGCCGCAGCGCTGGCTGCAACACCACAGATACGCAACCGGGCGACCGTAGCTGGCAACCTATTGCAGCGTCCGCGCTGCTGGTATTACCGAAATCGCCATGTTGACTGTTGGTTAAAAGGTGGCAGCGATTGCCCCGCCGCTACCGGGCAGAACCAACAACATGCCATTTTTGACCAAAGCCCCTGCAAAGCTGTGCATACCTCTGATCTGGCACCCGCCCTTGTCGCGCTCAATGCCCGAGTGAAGGTCCGCGGCGCGGATGGCGAACGTGAGTTGAGTATCGAAGATTTCTTCGCGCCGCCAACTGAAGACCGCCGCCGCGAAACTACACTGGCTGACGACGATGTCGTGCTGTCTATTGAGCTGCCCAGTGACGCCAGCCATAGCGTGTATCTCAAAGCCATGGATCGTAAGGTCTGGGCATTTGCGTTAGTTAGTGTTGCCGCGATTAAAAGCGCTGAAGGTTGGGCCGTTGTGCTCGGCGGCGTGGCGAATAACCCGGTGCGTCTAGGCCCGTTGGAAAAGGCCTTAGAAAACACTGATGCGAGCGACCACAATGCGCTGGATAAACAGCACGACAAAGCGTTTGCAGATGCCGAGCCACTGGAACACAACGGCTATAAAGTAACGCTGGCGAAGCGGTTAATCCGGCGGGCTATAGAACAATTGTCGGATTAGACAGCCGCTCCAGCGGCAGAGTTATTACAAAGACAGGGCTTCCATAAAGTAGCCCAGACAATCCTGCCGCACAGCTTGTGGGCTGCTGCTCAGCATGGCCGGAATTTCATCGCGATTCTGAACAAGTTGCCGCCCGCGTTGTTCAAAGTAATGGGCCGTGACGTCGCGACCGTCAATGCCTTCGACTTGTACAGCTGGTTCGAGCGAACTGCTGTCGGCCCACTTTGTGCCGGCAGCGCTTTCGGTGAAATTGAGTGACTCCAGGTCAGCGCGGAAACTCAGTTCAGACCCACCCTCCCCGGCAAAATCGAAGCTGACCCCCGGCTTTACCCGGATCGTTGCGACCGTTTCCAGTACCTTTGGCCGGGAGTTCAATTGCTTTGCGGTCGGCAACTCATCGAGCACCAATAGTTGCTTTAGATACTCCACCGTCCGCCGCAGCGGCTCAGGCTCACAGGGCTGACCGCATTCCAACGTTACCGAAGGCGCTATCTCAGCGCAGGCCAGGGAGCACACGCCTTTCGGTCGGGTGAAGTGGATTATGGTATCGCTGAACAACCCGGCCAGGCCGACAAACTCCGGCGTTAAGCGGTTCACACAGGCAAATGCCGGATTCCTGCCGCTATTGTTATGAATGTCCACCGCAGCAAATGGCGGGACTTCCTCCAGCCGCTGTAGCACTGCCCTTGCTATCGCGGCTTCCGGCACGTCGCAGTCGGCAGCCCAGATCCGGTTGTAGTCAGTTTGCTCCGCTAACCGCCGCTGACCGCTGGCGGCAGCTGCTACATTGCCGATAAACCAGTAAATAGGCCGTGGCAGTTCACGCCCGGAGAAATAGCTCAGCAATTGCTGCATCGCCAGTAAACCGGTGATTTCATCGCCGTGCAGCATGCTGGATACAAACAGCGGCGGCCTACCTGGCGCGCCAGCAATGTTAATCAGTGATGGGCCGCCGAGCAGCGATACCAAATCACCAGCATCAGCGCTTAGCAGACCGGTCGGAATGTCGTCGAATTCTTGTAGCGTAAAGTTTTGCATTTTTTGGGTCTGTATTTTTTAGCTTTGTACTGGTTGATTCGGCATTAGTCGAGTGGCCACTCATGGACTGGTTTCTCGGTCTGTTGGTTGGCTGCATAGCGCGCCGTGAGCTGCTGCAGATCGGCCTGTCGATCAGGGCCATTGGTGCCGCTGGCATTTTTCGCTAACCAGCGACGCTGCCATTCAGCGCCATTCTGCTGGGTGGCGACCCGCTCAGAAATAATATTCAGGTAATTATCGACGGTAGACTCCGGCACACCGGCCTGCAGCAGTCCTTGCTTAGCCATTGGCACCAGATGCAGACCGACCAGTGTAGAGGCCGGCGCTTTCATGCCATTCAGCCAATTCAGCTCAGAATCAAGCCCCAAGCGCGCGGCGTCGTAAAAATTCTTTTCTGCCAAATAAAAATTCAGCTCATCTTCCGCATCGTTGTCGCGTCCGGCAAGGTAATAAACCAAGCCAATAAAGAATGCCGCATTGGCCACCATGTCGGGTACGCTGGGGCCGCTGGGCAGTGCACGATGCTCCAACCTTAAAAATGGCTCGCCTTGTTTAAAGCCGACAATCGGCCGGTTCCAGCGCCAAATGGCACCGTGGTGTAACAGCAAATGCGGCAGCTGTTCTGCCGGCTCATCGAAAGAGTCTGGCAGCAGCACCGGGTAATGCAGTTGATTCTCGACAAACATTTCTAATGCCGAGTGACGCAAATAACCACTACCAAAGGTAACGTAAGAAAGTGGTCGGTCACCCATGTCGCCGACATCAATAGCCTGTTTAAACACCGGAATTCGCGTTTCAGCCCAAAGGTCCTTACCGAACAACAGCGGTGAATTAGCACTAATTGCCAATACCGGCGCGGACGCCATTAACGCAGCGTTATAGAACTTAACCGCCACCGGCTCCGGCACTTCCAGGTGCAACTGAAAGGCAGTGGTGGCCGATTCGAGCATTACACTTTCGGTTTGGCCAACAAAATGGTCAGTCGCCCCCTTAATGTTAAAACGAAAGGGCTGACCGTGACGCATTTTCAACAACTGCTCATTGAGTGCCTGGTAGCGTTTAGAGTCAGAAATAATATCCAAACTCAGGTGTTGTTCATTCAGCGTCGGTAATATTCCGCAGAACAGTGCCTTCAGCTCCAACTGTTCGGCCTGACTACGACAAGCACGACAAAACTCTCCCATTTCGTCTGCCATACGCCTGAGGCCGTCTAGCTGAGCACCATTACCCGCGAGCGGCTTAGGGGAGCCATTAATTTCAATATTGTATTGCGACAATTCATCGCCGACCTGCGGGTTCGCCAAGGCTTTTAAGAATCGCTCGTTGGCAGCAGCCGGTTGAAACTTTGGGTCGGTGAGCCAGCCTTCCAATTCAAAGCCAATCAGCGGCTCCGCATTCGCGAACCGGTGCTCATCAAACATCCCTTTGAGCAACTCGGTTTCACGGCTAAGGTCAGCAGCGAACCGAACAAAATCAGCCTCGCGGAACTGACTGCTTTCTATCTCTCGGCCCATAGTCCACCCTCGTCTGAAAAATTCTCACCACACTGCCAGTCTTACTGCCCTAGAAGACTACACACTTAAGGATTAAACACTATATCTACTAGCTACTTCGCGTTCGCAAAAGCCGGGCGTTTGTAAGATCAGCCAACTGAGCGCTTGCTGTGGAATTACTCCGCCCGCGGTATTCACCATTTTTGCAAACTACAATTTTCGATTACCGGCTCGTTTTTCATAGCAACATATGGCTTTTCTATGGTCCTTAGCAGCTATAACGCATTGCGCGTTTTCTCAATAGCTGACCCAGCCACTGCTACCGCCCCAGTGCGGAATAACCGGTTCGCGCGTGCTGACGCCAAAACCTGAACCAAAGCAGCACCGCCGCGGCGGCTAACCCAGCCGCCAGTCCAATCCACACCCCGACGCT
Organism: uncultured Gammaproteobacteria bacterium; assembly: GCA_905479545.1. Lineage (GTDB taxonomy): Bacteria > Pseudomonadota > Gammaproteobacteria > CAJQNE01 > CAJQNE01 > CAJQNE01. Next base: position 11,674 of record CAJQNE010000007.1, read on the forward strand.
ACGCCAGCCCAATACAAAGCCCAGTAAGTAGCTAGTGCTCACGCCAATGCCCCAGTAACAAATCACTGCGTATAGCGAAGGGATTTTAATATCCTGAATGCCGCGCAAGGTCCCCATCGCAATGGCCTGAGCACCATCAACCAGCTGAAAAGCGGCTGCAGCAAACAACATCGGCACAGCGAACGTAAGAACGGCAGAAGCTTCGGGTAAGTCAAAATCGAGATAAAGCGAGATCAGCCTCTCCGGCATCGTCAGGAACAACAGCGCTGAAAAGCTGCTGACAGAAACGGTTAACACCACTGCTGACAAAGCGACGAGCCTTAAGCCCTTCGAGTCATCGCGACCTTTGGCGTTGCCCGCCCGGATTGAAACCATTTGTGAAAA
>CAJQNE010000008.1 GCA_905479545.1 uncultured Gammaproteobacteria bacterium
GTAGGGCAGCAGCGTTAATTAGCATTTCATAAATATTAGCGATGGCGGGCAGCGCAATCGCAACATCTATTCAGGGCCTTTGCGGGCCAAGTAAAAATCAGGAGCCACCATGCGTACGCACTACTGCGGCCATGTCGACGAACAACTGCTAGACCAAGCTATCGAACTCACCGGCTGGGCGCACCGTCGTCGCGACCACGGTGGAGTTATCTTTATTGACTTCCGCGACCGCGAAGGTTTGGTACAAACGGTTATCGATCCGGATACGGTTGAAGCCTTTGCGCTAGCTGAAAGTGTGCGTCGCGAGTTTTGTCTGAAAATTAAAGGTCGTGTTCGCCTGCGTCCTGAAGGCACCGCCAATAACGACATCCGCACGGGTAAGGTAGAAGTGTTGGTGAAAGAGATGGAGCTGCTGAACGAGTCGGCTGAGCCACCGTTTATGTTGGATGCTGACGACACCAGCGAAGAGCTGCGCCTCAAGTATCGCTATATGGACCTGCGTCGGCCGACGATGCAGCGAAACATGATGTTGCGGCATAAAGTGACCAGCACCATGCGTCGGTTCCTCGACGACAACGGCTTTATCGACATTGAAACGCCGATGCTAACCCGCGCCACTCCCGAAGGAGCGCGCGACTATTTGGTGCCGAGCCGCACCCACGAGCATAAGTTTTTCGCTTTGCCGCAGAGCCCGCAGCTGTTTAAGCAGCTGCTGATGATGAGTGGCTTCGATCGCTACTATCAGATTGTTCGTTGTTTCCGCGACGAAGACCTGCGCGCTGATCGCCAGCCAGAGTTTACCCAGCTTGATATCGAAACGTCGTTCCTCGACGAAGACGATATTATGGGCTTGATGGAGAACATGGCACGCAAGCTATTTAAAGACGCCATCGGCGTAGAGCTGGACGACGAATTCCCGCGCATGGCTTACGCTGAGGCGATGGCGCGGTTTGGTTCAGATAAGCCCGACCTGCGTATTCCGCTGGAACTGGTTGATATTAAGGACCTGATGGCGAACGTCGATTTTAAGGTGTTTGCCGGTCCGGCCAATGATCCGAAGTGCCGGGTTACTGCTTTGAAAGTGCCCGGTGGCGCGAAGCTGAGCCGTAAAGATATTGACGGCTATACCGAGTTCGTTGGCCGTTATGGCGCTCGTGGTTTGGCCTGGATTAAGGTCAATGACGTGGCGGCGGGCGTTGACGGCTTGCAGTCGCCTATCGTTAAGAACATGAAAGACGATGTGATGGCGGTGATTGAGCGCTTAGAAGCTCAGGATGGCGACATCATCTTCTTCGGTGCGGATAAAACCGCAGTGGTTACCGATGCACTTGGCGCGCTGCGTGTTAAGGTCGGCGAAGATATGGGCATGGTTGCTGAAGGTTGGTGCCCCCTGTGGGTTGTCGACTTCCCGATGTTCGAGCACGACGAAGCGAATAATCGCTGGCAAGCCCTGCATCATCCGTTCACCGCGCCAAGTTGCTCGGCTGAAGAGCTGAAAGCTAACCCTGGTACGGCGTTATCGCGTGCCTACGATATGGTGTTGAACGGCTGCGAAGTAGGTGGTGGTTCGGTTCGTATTCATAAGCAGGACATGCAGGCTGAAGTGTTTAAGCTGCTGGGTATTTCTGACGAAGAGGCGGAAGAGAAGTTTGGCTTCCTGCTTGAAGCGCTGCGCTACGGTTGCCCACCGCATGGTGGCCTGGCCTTTGGCCTGGATCGCTTGATTATGTTGATGGCCGGTGCCAACTCCATACGCGAAGTTATGGCGTTCCCGAAAACTCAGTCGGCGGCTTGCCCGCTTACCGAAGCGCCGGGCGAGGTGAGTGCCACGCAAATGCGTGATCTTGGCCTGAAATTCCGCAAACCACCCGAGGCTGCGGCGTAGCATTAGGTAGAATCAAGTTAATAGACTGGCCGGTTTTGCACTGGCAAACAACATGGCGATGCAGTGGAACCTTGTTGGCCCGTTTAGCTCAAATAGGGCTTAACTGGGCTTACATTCCCACAAATTTACGGTAACGAATAACGCCGCCTTCTTGGCGGAGGAAAAACGGAAATGATGAAGCAACGTGGATTATCAGGCCGATTGCTCGGCGCGTTCTCACTAGCAGCCCTAATGGCCGCTGGTTGTAGTGGTGGTTTGGGCGACGGTGTGGTGCTCGATTCGATAGATATTCGTACCGCCAACGGAACGTTGGACGATATGGGCAATGCTACGGGCGACGACCTGACCATTGGCCGTTGTATTATCGCGCCGTTAAGTTTTGTAGCAACCTATAGTGACGGTGAAGTGGTTGCGTTCGCTGAGCGTGCGAAGTGGACTTCCAGTAACCCTGACGTTATTGCGATTATTAATAGTCGTGAAACTGACGATAACCTCAATCGTCAATTTCCACTGGCAATTGCTACTAGCAGTGCGCCAGTAACGCTAACGGCCAATTTCGCCGGCCGTAGCGATTCGGTAAGTGTTACCGTAGTAGACAGCGAGTTAGTTATTGAGCCGCTAGAGCGCACATTTGCGGTGGGTGTTGATACGCCTCTTAGTGCCCGGCAACTGGTTGGCGGTGTGCAAACTATACTGCGGACGGGCTTGGTAAATTGGACGAGCAGTAATAGTGCTCTGGAAATTGGCAGTGTTGATTCTGACAATGATCTGGGCTTTGGCATAATGAGCGCCGCGGTTGCTGCGAACGCTGAAATTGCTGCCGAACTGGACCTCACCCTCGGCGGAATCGATCTCAAGGATTTCTTTTTGGACGACGGCTCTACCTTGGGAACCGTCTGTGAGGAAACCGTCACAACTAACGTGCAGGCTAAAGTGCCGACATCGTACGAAATTGTACCGCGGTTTGTGTCGCCAAATTCAGGTAACCAGAGCAGCCTTAACTCGTTGTTCCTGGCCAGCGGAACGTCGGCGGATGTCGACGTAGAAGCGGTATTTGATAACGATCAGCGCCAAAACGTAAACGCCAACGTGGTGTGGACGTACACTGATGCGGATCAGGCGATCGCCGACGAAAACGACGCAGATGATGACGATGACAACGACGTTGCATTGTTACCGTTACCCTCACCGCAGGGCGGCAGAATTCGGGCCGGACTTGATGATCACAATGTTGGAGGAGATGGCAATCAACAGCTAATCGCCATTGTGCGCTTGGGTGATGATTTGGACACCTCTACAAATCGGGGCGACGACGATCTTGATGACGCTGAGACGACATTGGATGTAATGGTTGATGATTATGCCGATAGCGAAATTCAACTGCTGCTGAAACCAGCCGACAACGGTCGGTTCGCCTTTAGTGCTCTGTCGTCGTACACCATTACCGGACTATTCGGTAATCCAGATGTCGATCAGGAGTCGGCCGAACTGGTGTTGGATCTAACCGAAGGTAACCTGTTTTACGTCGGCGAAACCGTGCCTGATAGCGACGATGAAGATGTGGTAATTTTATTTGCGCCAAGCCAGGGCAACATCGCTGTAGCCACCAAGCCTATCGTCGATGAGGATGACGAGGTTGATGAAGACGCTCTTGAATTTGCTGATTCGCAGACATTGGAATTCGAGCTGCGGGGCGACATTGCCGAGGGTGAAACAACCGGCGTTGTGCGAGCCAGCACAGCCAGCCCCAGCTTTGTATTGGCTGAGGCTGATGTGAATATGCTGGAAGACGACGATGATTTTGTGATTGCCTTTGATGGTGAAACTACTGAGGCAGCAGGCGAAATTTGCCTCGAACTCGGACAAACTCTCGATCTTAATACCTTAATACTGTTCGGCGACGAAGCCGATGGCCCGGTTCAGCCCGCTATCGTCTCCGAATCGTCAGTTTGGACGGTACCGGTTGGCGGCACCTCGGTTACGGTCAGAAACGATACCAACCTTCGAGGTCGGATTACGGTGGTGGATACCGCGGTAAATAGCGTCACAGTGCAGGCGGACTACGTCAACAATAAAGAAGATGATGGCGACGACGATCAAATCACTCGTATGGATACGCTGCAGTTCATGGCGATGCCGGTGGGTGACTGCCCCGATCCCGATATGGATCAGGGTGAGGAACAAAATTAGGGCATTTTGTTATAATTTCGATCGTAGAGACGGTGTAAATTGTCTTGAATTCAACGCTTTAGCTATTCAATATAATAGCTAAAGCGCCGGGACGCGCCAAACGAGGAACTGCATATGAGCGCAGCACTTGAACTGAAAAGCTATTCATTACTCGACGACGCTGAGTGCGATGAGCGTATTGAGGAAGCCAAGAAAAAGCTGGGTGACCGGCTGACGATACTGGGCCACCACTACCAGCGCGATGAAGTGTTTAAACACGCCGACCACACCGGTGATTCGCTGAAGCTGTCGAACTTAGCTTCGACCGACGACGCTGAGTATATCGTCTTTTGTGGCGTGCACTTTATGGCCGAAGTGGCCGATATCGTCTCACGCCCCAATCAAATTGCGATTCTGCCGGATATGGCCGCTGGCTGTTCAATGGCTGATATGGCTAACCTCGCCAACGTAGAGCGCGCCTGGCGCGAACTGAGTGAAGTGTTGGAGCCGGATGAGACCATCACCCCGGTGACCTACATCAACTCCGCAGCTGACCTAAAAGCCTTTTGCGGGCGTCACGAGGGCATTGTCTGTACCTCGACTAACGCTCAGCAAATTCTCGAATGGTCGTTTTCGCGTCGCGAAAAGGTACTGTTCTTCCCCGACCAACACCTTGGCCGTAATACCGGCTACGGCATGGGTATACCGCTGGACGAAATGGTGGTGTGGGATTTCAACAAGCCGATGGGTGGTTTGACGAAAGAACAGATTCTGAACGCCAAAATGATTCTCTGGAAAGGCTTTTGTTCAGTGCATCAAATGTTCAAACCCGAGCATATTGATAACTGGAAAGAAAAGCATCCGGACGGCATTGTCATTTCGCACCCCGAAGCGTCGTTTGAAGTGTGTCAGAAGTCGGATTATGTCGGTTCTACTGAGTTCATTCTCAACACCATCCGTAACGCTGAGCCCAATACGAATTGGCTGGTGGCTACTGAGCTGAATCTGGTTAACCGGGCGGCAGAAGAGGCCCGGCCACGTGGCATTGAAGTTGAATTTATGTCGCCGACGGTTTGCATGTGCTCAACCATGTTCCGCACCGACCCACAGCACCTCTGCTGGGTGCTGGAGAATTTAGTGGCAGGCAATGTGGTTAATCAAATTAAGGTGAAAACCGAAGAAGCCTGGCAGGCCAAGCGTGCAATCGACAATATGCTCGAAGTATCTGTCGCTACCGGTAGTATCGCTGATTAACGAAGAGCGGGAGGCTGCACTATTTCGCTTTGTGTAAAGCCTCGTTAGAGTCGCTCGAACCGTTCGGCTAGACCTTGATATTTTGCCATTCGCCGGCTTGCCAGCGTTTGGCAAATATCGCTGCTTGAGCGGCGCGGCTTATCGTTTGAGCCAGCCAGACGCCAATAAGTCCATAACCCAGTGTCGGCCCCACCAGCCAGATAAGTGGCAAGGTCACGAGCCACTGCATGCCGGTGGATACCAGCATCACCGTGCGGCTATCGCCCGAGCCCAGCAGGGCATGCATTAGCACCAGGCCGATAGCATCCAGGGCTATGCCTGCGCCCAGAATTTGCAACGGCACTTTTCCTAGCTCAACTGCGGCCGGGTCGGTGAGG
>CAJQNE010000009.1 GCA_905479545.1 uncultured Gammaproteobacteria bacterium
TGGAAGAAAGTCACCTGCATACCCTTTGCCATCAGGCGGCTGAAGAAGCAGGCGCACTTATACGATGCGATGTTCGATGAGGTTGATGTATTGCTGTCGCCGACACTTGGCAAGCCACCGGTGGAGATTGGTCATTTAGCCTTAGACCTGCCGTGGGAAGTCGCCCGCGAGCGGCTGACGGAATACGCTGCATTTACACCGGTGCAGAACATTACCGGCGCGCCGGCGATAAGCTTGCCGTTAGGGCAGAGCAGTACTGGTTTGCCCATCGGGCTGCAGTTTGCGGCGCAGAGTGGTCAGGATTCACTGCTGTTAGAGCTGGCTTATCAGATGGAGCAGTCGCTGGGCTGGAAGAATATTTGGCAGCAATAGGCATATGACATTGAGATCATAAAAAACTTAACGTAAAACAATCCAATTGTATTTTTACTGCGGCCGGTCATCGGCTCGCGAAGGTTATTTGTGTTTTCACTTCCCGCTAAAGGCAGCTCCGCAACCGCTGTTCTCAATCAACTTAAAGAGTTGCAGCATGATGATGCTGACTGGCAGAACGGTCGAACGTTTAGCCTGGTGTTCGACCCTGGCAAAGAGGCGCTTGAATTAGCCAAAGCGGCCTATAGCCAATACTTCTCGACCAACGCGCTAAACCTGTCGGTATTCCCGAGCCTGCGTAAAATGGAGCAGGAGTGCGTGGCCATGACCGCCGGTTTGCTCAACGGCGATGAAAAAACTGCAGGTAACATTACCTCCGGCGGCACTGAAAGCATTTTGTTGGCGGTAAAAGCCGCTCGCGACCATGCTGCGAAGAAATACAGTATTTCTAATCCTGAATGTGTACTGCCTATCTCAGCGCATCCGGCGTTTGATAAAGCCGGTAAATATTTTGGCGTCAAAATGGTCTACGCGCCGGTGGATGAAAACTATCAGGTCGATCTGGCGGCTATGGCCGAAGCGATCAATGACAACACGGTGTTGTTAGTAGGCTCTGCGGTTCAGTATGCACAGGGTGTTATAGATCCTATCGAGGGAATAGCCGCGTTAGCGAAGCAGCACAAACTTTTATGCCACGTAGACGGCTGTATTGGTGGGTTTATGTTGCCTTTCGCTGAGGCTCTGGGCGCGGATGTGACGCCCTGGGATTTTCGGGTTGACGGCGTAACCTCTATTTCCTGTGACTTGCATAAATACGCGTATTCGGCGAAGGGCACGTCGGTCATTTTGTATAACAGCGCCAAGTTGCGCCGCTCTCAGTTCCACGTATATACCGACTGGCCCGGCGGCATCTATGCATCGCCCACCATGGCAGGTACGCGCCCCGGCGGCGCGATAGCAGCTGCCTGGGCGGTGATGAACTATCTGGGCTATGACGGCTATCTTGATATGGCCAAACGGGTTATGGCGAGTACCGAAATTATTGCTGACGGCGTTAATGATATTGCCGAACTGGAGATATTGGGTAAGCCGCCAATGAGCTTGCTGGCATTTTCGAGCAAACGGTTAAATGTTTATGCCATTGCTGACGAGCTGCAATCTCGCGGCTGGCATTTGGACCGGCACCAAAACCCGAACGCGCTGCACCTGACGGTTTCTCAAGGCCACGTGGGTAAGGAGCAAGAGTTTCTTGACGACCTTGAAGCGTCTGTAGCTGCGGTGCGTAAGATCTCGTTCCGGCAAATGGGTGACAGCGCTAAAATTGCTGTCACCAATACCTTGGCCAAGTCACTGCCCGACAAATTGTTCGGCACCATCAGTCGGGCCGCTAATAAAATAGGCGGCGATGCGGTGCCGAAACGCAGTGCAGCCCTGTACGGCATGATCGCTAGCTTGCCTGCTCGGGGTGAATTAGCAGAATTAGTACTGGACGCGCTCGATAAGCTGAATAGCTTGCCAAGTGATAAGTCGGGGAATAAGTCGCGGAAAGATGGCTAGTGTTTTAAAGCACAGATTTCGGGGGTTAAGAATTACGACTTAGGATTATATTTTTGCTTAAGTTGTGCGTTACTCGCCCGTAGGTATGTAGTGCGAAAACAACAAAGCCCCACGCAGCATTCTGTGTGGGGCTTTGTTGTTTTCAGGGATAGTACGCTAACTGGCAGAGTATTCAGCTACTGACAAAAGAATCGAAAGTGCGCCTGTTACTACACGCATAATCTGCGTAATCCGTGAAATCTGTGGTTCCAAAAAAACCACATAGCACTAAACAGCCTAGTGGTGGTGTCCACCCGGCCCATGTACATGGCCGTGCTCGAGTTCTTCTGGCAGCGGGTCGCGAGTTTCGACCACTTCTACCGAGAAGTGTAAGTTCTCGCCGGCCAGTGGGTGGTTGCCGTCTACCGTAACGGTTTCGTCAGTAACGGTGGTAACAATTACCGGACGCGGACCTGCAGCAGTTTCAGCCTGAAAGCGCATGCCAGGCTGAATCTCGTCGACGCCTTCAAAAGCTGCGCGAGGTACTTCCTGAACCAGTTCAGCGTGATTTTCGCCGTAACCCTGTTCTGGTGATACTTTTACGTCTAGCTTGTCGCCAACATCTTTACCGGTTAGCGCTTCTTCAAGGCCCGGAACAATATTGTTGTGGCCATGAAGATAAGCAAGCGGTTCGCCGCCATCTGAGGTGTCGAGCACTTCACCTGCGTCATCGCGCAGGGTGTAGTGCATTGATACAACTAGGTCGTTGCGGATGGTCATAGTCAATGCCTTTTTTGAAAGGTAAATGTAAATACTAAAGCGCGCTACCATACGCGCGATGAATCGAAATCGCCCGCCGAATACTGTTGATGCACTAACTAACCCCCTGCCAGAGTCCGTGGCGGCCTGTGTGCTGGCGGGTGGTCGCGGTGAGCGGTTGGGGCAGCGAAATAAAGGTTTAGTACCTTGGCCAAAGGCGGATTCGCCGCCACTCATTGCCACTGTGCTGCAACGGCTTGAGGGTCAGGTAGGTGAGATAGTTATTAGCGCTAACGCTAATGTTTCAGAGTATGCGCAATACGGTTATGCGGTCGCTGGTGATGCGGCAGGGTTGGTGAGAGCAGGGCCGTTGGCGGGTCTATTGGCTGCTGGTGAAGTTGCGCACAGTGATTGGTTGTTATCAGCGGCGGTCGACTCGCCACGATTACCGCTCGACATTGTCGGTCGTCTGCTCGCGGTCGGTGCGGATATCGCGGTCGCCCACGACGGTGAGCGGCTGCAGACATTGGCCATGCTGATAAGCCGGAAATTGCTGCCGGACTTACGGCGCTACCTGCAGGCCGGTGGCCGTAGTGTGCATGGCTGGCTCGAAAATCATAGCCCTGTAATCGTGGATTTTTCCGATCAACCCGGCGCGTTTATCAATTTGAATACCGACTCAGACTTCGAGGCTCACCAATGACTGCTATTACCGAAACCGTAATGACCAACGCCAATTGTGACTTCGACCCTACCAGTAAATCGCTAGAGGCCGCTCAGCAGGATATTCTCGCAGCAGTTGAGCCTATCGCTAACACTGAAACTATTCCGTTAGAGCAGGCGCGGGGGCGTGTGTTGGCTAAGGCTTTAACCGCTGACTCCGATGTTCCACCGCACCCAAACTCTGCAATGGACGGCTACGCGATTCGGCTGGCCGATTTAACTGATGCCCGTTCGTTGCCGATTTTCGGAACAAACCTGGCCGGGTTTCCTGCCCACACCGCGCTGCCAGAACAGCAATGCCTGCGCATCATGACGGGTGCAGTGCTGCCTTCGGGTGCTGACGCCGTAGTTATGCAAGAGCAGGTTTCGGTAAACGGCAATGTGGCAACGTTTCCGCCAGGCATTAAGTCGGGACAGAATATCCGGCCTATCGGCGATGACATCACCGCTGGGTCTAAGTTGCTGCCGGCGGGTAGGTTGTTAGGGCCAGCCGAGCTGGGAGTGCTGGCTAGTTTGGGTCGCGAAGAAGTGACTGTGAATCGGCGCATTCGGGTTGGCGTATTCGTTACGGGTGACGAACTACAAACGCCCGGCAATAAGCTCGCTGCCGGACAAATATACGACAGCAATCGCATTAGCTTGCTGGCTTTGCTCGAAAGTAGCGGCTGTGAAGCCGTCGATTTAGGCCGTGTGCCAGACTCGCTGGAGGAACTCATTCAGTTGCTACAGCTAGTGGCCGCTGAAGCGGGGTTGGACGCTGTTATTACTACCGGCGGCGTGTCTGTTGGTGAGGCCGATTATGTGCGGGATGCGGTTGCGGCTGTCGGCCAGTTGCAACTTTGGCGGGTGGCCGTTAAGCCGGGTAGACCGTTTGCATATGGACTACTGCCTGATGATTTGCATTTTTTCGGACTGCCCGGCAATCCGGTGTCAGCGGTGGTGACCTTTTTGTTATTGGTGCGGCCAGCGCTGCACAAGTTACAGGGTAGGGCTGGGAATATCCCTCCGCTTTTACCCGCCATTGCGCAAACCAGCCTGCGCAAGCGACCTGGTAGGGCGGATTATCAGCGAGGTTTTTATCAGCAGCAGGTTACTGAGTCAGGAATTTCACTGCAGGTGAGTGCCTTGTCGGATCAAGGTTCCGGGCGGCTGAGTTCACTTACGGAAGCGAACTGTCTTATTGCTCTGTCTGCTGACGAAGGCGATATTTCTGCTGGTAGTGTGGTGGGTATCCTGCCGTTTTCTTTACTGTTTTAGGTGCTCTGTAGCCGTTGTTCAGTAATGGCTGTCGCTATTGCGTTGCAGCAATTTTCGGCTGAGTCATTGGCGATTGACCGCATTGTTCGGTAACCGGCTACATTTTTTTTGGAACAGTTTTGGCTATCCGTAGCAAAATTCTGTTGGGCTACTGAGAGTCTGGCAAACAGCGGACTTCAGGGTCGTTGGACAGGGTGCTTGAATAGCCTGCGCAACGCGCTAGTATGTACGCCATAATTTATTGGCCCGGCGACGGGAAAAGAACAACAGACCAGTGTCTCGGGTAACGATGGCTACACAGCCACAACACATTCAAGCGAGTGGGCAGCAGCTAACAGAGTTGTGTGTTCCGGTTGTTGGTATTTATAGAAAGGCCGTTTCCGGGGTTCCGGGTACGGCCTTTTTCTTGACTATATAGGCTTGCATCGACCGGGCTACAGAATCGGTAGTTGAACAGCAAGCAGTAATGATTGATGAGAGCGAGCAATGAGCAGCTTTAAACAGCAACAGGCCAACTCCTATTTGCAGGGAGCTAACGCCACTTTTATTGAAAGTTTTTACGAAGACTTTCTGCGTAATCCGGATTCGGTGGATGAGCACTGGCGGGCTTATTTCCGTGGCTTAACCGATCAGCCAGCCGCTAACGGTAGCGATATCCTGGATATTGCGCATGGGCCGATACGCCAGTCGTTTAAGGAGCTCGCTCGCCGCAGTGGTGGTGGCAGAGCTTCACCAAAGGCCAAAGCGGCGCAAGGTCAGGAAAAGCAGGCTTCGGTATTGCGGCTGATTAACGCTCATCGTACCCGTGGCCATGAAGCGGCGAATATTGATCCGCTGAATCTGCGTCAACGGCCGCCCGTCCCTGATCTTGATCCGGCATTCCACGGTTTGGGTGCTGGTGATATGAATCAGCGCTTCAACACCGGTTCGTTGATGGCCGATGACGAGATGAAGTTGTCGGATATTGTGGAGCTGGTGAAAGAGGTGTACACCGAAACGGTCGGTGCCCAGTACATGCACATCAGTGACACTTCTGAAAAGCGCTGGATTCAGAAGCGGCTTGAGGATCGCAGTGTACGAGAGGAGTTCGCCAACAAAGAAGAACGCCTTCGCGGCCACAAGATGTTGTCGGCTGCTGAGGGCCTCGAAAAGTACCTGCATACTAAATATGTCGGCCAGAAACGTTTCTCACTGGAGGGGGGCGAAAGCCTGATTGTTAGCCTCGACGCTTTGATTCGTCGTGCGATGAAGGGCCGGCTGGAAGAGGTGATCATCGGTATGGCCCACCGCGGCCGTTTAAATGTACTGATGAATATTCTTGGTAAAGCGCCGGGAATTCTATTTGACGAGTTCGAAGGCAATTACGAAATTGACGAGTCGAAGGGCTCGGGTGATGTGAAGTACCATATGGGCTTCTCTTCTGATGTCGAAATTGATGGTAAGCGTCTGCATCTGGTATTAGCGTTTAACCCTTCCCACCTCGAAATTGTCAACCCGGTAGTCGAAGGCTCAGTTCGTTCCCGCCAGGATCGCCGCGATGATGTTGATGGCGAAAAAATCATGCCGGTACTGATTCACGGTGACTCAGCCATAGCCGGTCAGGGTGTGATTCAGGAGGGCTACCAGCTATCACAGACCCGTGGTTATAAAACCGGCGGTACCGTGCATATTGTGGTGAATAACCAGGTCGGCTTTACCACAAGTAACCCGGCAGACACCCGATCAAGCGAATACTGCACCGACGTTGCAAAAATGATCGATGCGCCGATTTTCCATGTTAACGGCGATGATCCCGACGCGGTTGTGCAGGTAACTCAGTTGGCGATGGATTATCGTAATGAGTTCCATAAAGACGTTGTGGTCGATATCGTTTGTTACCGCCGCCTCGGCCATAACGAAGCGGATGAGCCGTCCGCGACGCAGCCAATGATGTACAAGCTGATCAAAAAGCGGCCAACGACTCGTACTATTTACGCTCAGAAGCTAATTGACGAAGGTGTGATTACTGCTGAGGAAGATAAGGCCTTTGTTGCTAAATACCGTTCTGGCCTGGATGAAGGCACTAACGTCGTTTGTAAGACCTTAGGCATGGTTGGTAACGAGCATACAATTGATTGGAGTCGCTTCAGTAAAGAAGACTCGCGCTGGGATGACCCCTGCGACACTTCTATACCGCTGGATAAGGTCAAAGCATTTGCCGACAAGTTCACCTCAGTACCGGACGGCCATGAGTTGCATCCCCGGGTATCCCGGATTGTTGATGATCGCAAAAAAATGGCGGCAGGCGCGTTGCCGATCGACTGGGGTTTTGCTGAGCACGTTGCTTATGCTGGCTTGGTAACGGAAGGCTATGGGGTGCGAATTTCCGGGCAGGACTCAGGTCGGGGCACGTTCTTCCACCGTCATGCGGTGTTACACAACCAGCGCGATGGTTCTGCGCATATTCCGCTGCAGCATATCGCTGATGACCAGGAAGATTTTGAAGTTATCGATTCGCTGCTTTCTGAAGAAGCAGTACTCGGCTTTGAATACGGTTACACCACCGCCGACCCCATGCGCATGGTTATCTGGGAAGCACAATTTGGTGATTTCGCCAACGGCGCTCAGGTTGTGATTGATCAGTTTATTGCTTCGGGAGAATCGAAGTGGGGGCGCCTCTGTGGTTTGGCGATGTTCCTA
>CAJQNE010000010.1 GCA_905479545.1 uncultured Gammaproteobacteria bacterium
ACTCTCGCCACAGGCGTAACTTCAATTTCGGCGGCGCTATTACGCTATAGCGCCGCTTTACTCTGCGCCCTGCTACTCACTGCCTGCAGCAGAGAGAATCAGCCCACAAAGCCGGTAGCCGACGATGGCAGCGGCCTGACCGTGCTCAACGAAGGTTATAGCCTGCTGTATCAGGATCTCGATGGTCTGAGCGGTATCGATAAGCTATTGCTGGTAAAGCTTGAAACAGACCGGGTCGACAAAGTTATTTCGGCCATCGCTGAAACGGCTGCAGAGCATGTGAAAGCGCTGGATGCGATGAAAGCCAGTAATCCCGGAATACGGTTTGACCTTGACCCGCTGCCGGAAATGGAAAAACGTAAACGAGCAGCAGCCCAAGGGGATCGCAGCTGGGGGCTTGCCCCGGTTATTGGCCGCACCGGAGCTGATTTTGAGCGCACCCTACTACTGACCCTATCGGGGGCAATGAACCAACTGCGGTACCTGGAAGGCGAGCTGGCCAAAGCGGAAGTTAGTGATGCTCGTCGTGAGCAGATGAAGCGACTGAAGCCGGATCTTGATAAGCGCTATACCGACATTGTCGACTTGCTGAACCTTGAATACTTTGTGCATTTTTCGACCCGTCTGACCAGCGAGCAGGCTAAATCCCAATCCGATGGGGAACCCAAGGCACAGGTCAGCGGCGAGGAAAGTAACGAGCCTGCGACTAGTGCGGGTGACGACGAAGAACAGCAGCAAAATTCCGACGAATCGAACAACTCAGACGATGATTCAGCCGACAACGCCCCGGCTCAAGCCACCCCAACACCGGATACCACGCCGACGCGCGCCGCTGGCGCTAACACCGATCCGCAACCTCAGGCAGAGGAAGAAGAAACCCAATATTTCGGCCCCCGGTCGCGCTAGATATTCGACGCAGAATTTTAAGGAGTCCATACGAATGTGGGAAAAAATTAAGAAACTTCCACCGATAGTATTTATCGTTCCACTCGTGTTAATCGCGGTACTGATTGCCTGGCAGTTGCTACCCGTCGATCAATGGCTGGAACAACTACGCAACTGGGTTGATAGCCTCGGTTGGCTTGGCCCCATTGCTTTTGGCTTGATCTACATCGTCGCGACCGTATGCATGCTGCCCGGCTCGGCTTTCACCATTCTGGGTGGACTCATTTTCGGCTGGTGGGGGATACCGCTGGTAGTGGTCTCCGCCACTATTGGTGCCTCACTGGCGTTTCTCGCGGGCCGCTACTTTGCCCGTGACCGGGTCGAGAAAATCGCTGAAAACAATGACAAATTGCGGGCTGTTGATGAAGCCATGGGTGAGAAAGACTGGCTGATCATTGGCCTGATGCGGCTATCACCGGTTGTACCATTTAACCTACAAAATTGGTTCTTCGGCACCACCGGCGTTAGCTTCATTCGCTGCACAGTGGCAACGTTTATCGGCATCATTCCCGGCACAGCGCTATACGTCTATATCGGTGTTATCGGCAAATCTGCCGGCGGTGGTTCCGGTCCGCTGAAATGGACGCTATTGGCAGTGGGCCTGATAGCCACGGCCGTCGTAACCTGGCTGGTGAGTCGAGAGGCCAATAAGAAACTCAAGGAGTTCGGTGTTGCTGATGATGAAGAGGGCGACGAATCGTCTTAAGACATTCTGATGGCGAACAGCCAGAGCCATCTGGTTGTTCGCTTTAGGTAGGTCGGCACCGCGAAGCATGCCGGCACTTTCGTAATCCCGGTCAATGCCGGCTTGCAAGCGAAGCCGACCTACAGACAGCTGCTTACCCAGCTGACGTGGTATGCAGATAGCTTATCTGCGTTTCACTAGGCAGCGTCGCTAAGTGGCTAAATTCCGCCGGGGTCACGAATAGCATTGCCATTCACTGTCAGCTGCCCATCGGCATAGTCGATATCGCTACGATAACGATCACCCTCAGCTTTGAGCCAGCCGGTTTTTAACAGCTCACGTAATTTTAGTTGTTGCGAATTCTGAATATCTTGTCGAAGCGCGGCGCGCTCCGCATTCGACGAGGCGTACCACAGGTTACCAATCCGTGGTGCAGCATAGTTGCTCAGTGCATAACCCACCAAGGGTTCGTCAGCGACAATATTAGCTGAGCCACGCAAAGCTTTAAGCACCGGCTCTAGTTCCAATGGTGCGCCACTATCTAACGCCCGCAAGTCGGCTCGGCCCGAGACGTTTAAAGCACCCTGCCTGAGTTGCCCGCTAAGTTGGTTTAGCAACAGTTCAGCACCGGCTAACACTGCTCGTGCTGGTGGCGTGCTGTTAGCCGTAGCAACCTTACTCCCACCGCCCAGGGCTGACTTGGGGATACCGTTGACGGTGATATCCGCTGCGCCTTCGCTGAGCTCAAAATCACGCAAGCTAAAGGCTGACACAGTTGCCCTAAACAACGCATTTGCAACCTCGCCCACTGCACTGATCTCGCTATCAACCATTACACTGTTAGCGCTGATTGAGTCGACCACATCGCCGTATTTGATCCGGCCGTTAAGAGAGCTGACGCGACTGACTAACTGGCCGACGGAGTTCTCAGGTTCAGCCTTAAAATTCACGCTAACCTCAGCCGCCTGCAGGTCGGTCGCACCGTCCTTAAAATCAATGCCGCCGGTGGAAATGGCACCGGCGGCATTGCCATTTTTAGCCGACAGCTCACCGCTGCAACTACCTGCCTGCCAATTCATAACCGCTGACGCAGTAGCCGGCCGGGTAAAGCTAAGCTCACCACCAGGGTGACTGCACTGAAAATCTATCTGGCGATTAAAATGGACGGTGCCAAGCAACTTCAGTGGTGGCAACGCATTAGGCGATTCAATGCCCTCAACCGCCAACTGCTGCAGCGTGGCATCACCTTTCAGAATCAGGATAGACGGCGTGAATGTAACGCCATCAGTCCAGAGCGCGCTAACTGGCAACGGACCGTGATGTACATCGACCGCCGCCACGGTAACGGTATTGCCTTCGGGACGCTCTAACGTAATCTGATATTCTGCATGGCTTCGTAGCCAACCACGGCGGTATGTGAGCTTCTCAATATTCAGCTCTGGTCGCTGATTGGCAGCCTCTATTTGCGCCGTGAGCTGATCTTCCAGCACCCAACCTACCACCGCAGGCGATGCGAGTATGGCTATAAGCAATACCGCCAGAATACCGAGTAGAAATTTCTTCACGTCTTCACCTGTAATTCACTATTGTTATGTAGTAGATAGTGACACGGTAAGCGGTAAATTACTTGCAGGAAGAAGCAGTAGCGGCCCAGGAAGAGCCTGTCGAAGCCTCAGGAAACAGAGGACTAGGGCTGGAAGTGAGCCGTAATTAGCACGGCCTTGCCAACCACTTTTCTTGCCGCGATGTCTGCTAGCGCCTCGTTGGCTTGTTCCAGTGAGTATTGCTGGTTGGTCATGGGCTGCAGTTCGCCGTTAGCAAAGCCATCGAGCATTTGTTGAATATTACCGGCTGCCGCCTTCGGTTCACGCTGGGCCCAGGCACCCCAGAATACGCCGACGATCGACGAATTTTTAATCAGCGTCCAATTCGCCGGGAAATCCGGAATGGTGCCAGAAGCAAAGCCAATGACTAATAACCGACCGCCCCAAGCGAGGCTCTTTAACCCCGCTTGGCCGGCATCGCCGCCGACAGCATCAAATACGACATCAATACCTTTGCCGTCGGTCAATTCTTTGCAGAACAGCTTAATTTCCTGCTCGCGATAGTTAAGCAAATGATCAGCGCCATAGTCAGCCGCCGTTTGTAGCTTCTCCTCACTACTAGCTGCCGCGATTACTGTCGCCCCCAACCACTTCCCCAACTGCACTGCGGCAAGACCGATTCCACCGCTAGCACCCAACACCAATAGCGTTTCACCACGTCGCACATTGCCGCGTTGCTTCAGACCGTACAGCGCACTGCCCCACACCACGGGAAAAGCGGCGGCATTCGCCATACTTAAATTTTCCGGAACCTTCAGAGCACGGTCAGC
>CAJQNE010000011.1 GCA_905479545.1 uncultured Gammaproteobacteria bacterium
TTTCTGACAGGCTAACCCAGGGTTCTGTACGACTGGCGCCACTCCGTGCAGCCAACATCGTTTGAAAAAATAGTCCACTGGCATAGAGACTACCGCACTAGCATCAATAAACTGCTGTGCACCGCGCGGCGTTATCGCGTAAGCGCAAGCGCAATAGGGTGGCCTGAACATCCAACGCGCAGCGAAATTACCTTGTGTTGTTATTCGCTTTCCATCGGGGTAGTCACCCTCCAATCGCAGGTAATCAAATTGCTTGATAAGTTTGCTTACTGAGTTGAGCCCAGAAATTGTATCCCCGTAAAAAACAGCATCGTCTTCCAGAATAATCATTGGTCTGTTATTAGCTATACACCGCTTCCACAGCGCCATATGACTGGCATAGCAAGCAATTTCAGTAGCTGATAGCTGTCTACCAAGAATTAACCTCGCGCGCTTTTGATTCACTGCATTAATCTGCTGATGACTTGTGTCTGGCGTTAAAGCGGCAAAAAATTCGTGCTGAATGCCGATAGGTTCTAACTGGTGGGTGATTTGCTCTCGTCTAGCGTGAGATTCACTCAAGTTTATGATGAAAATTTCGGGGTGGCGCATAACGCAGTCTCTCTAGGCAATGTGCGTTTTTTATACCAACCTGCGACTACCTGTTGGGGGAACCTATCTCAATTGTAATCGTGTCTCTTATAATAAGATAAGCCGTATTTATGCGGAAAAACTCTATTGTGAGTTGAAAAATGTTCGAACACATCATCGAATAGAGCTGTTTTGTTCACAATGCCTCCCAAATAGGAAGGCGTTTATTTCACATAGCTCTTGTTATCGCAACCTGCTCAGAGCCTCCTCTGTACTAGAGCTTCAGCTTGCTAGAAATCCAACTTAAACCGTAGGCCAAAGTAAGGACTCAGCTCTTCATCGTCGGTAAAGCGAGCTTCCCCCGGACTAAGATATTGATTACCTGCGTGGGTGGTGGACTGGCCAAAACTAATTGACGGGCCAATGCTCAACGGTCCGGCTTTGGTATCAACCGAGCCAAAATCAAAATTCGCGGCAATACCAATAGCCGCACCGGCTGCTACATCCCGCCAGTAGTGATTGTTAGACTCAACGCGGGTGTAACCCACCCAGCCCGCAGCCGCATAAGCCGGTATACCCCAGCCCCAGCCATGTTGTTGGCGGATATATTCGGCGCCCATAAAAGCCGACGCGGTATGGCCGGAGGGAAATGATTGCCCGCCACCATTGGGGCGTTCGGCGTCTATGCCGTATTTCAATGCAAAAACCGCTAACTCCATACGCGTGAACGCAATGAGAAAGTCTTTGCCCGGCGATTTACCCAGTGTAGGGCCAATCCAATTGAAGCCGGTGCCTACCTCGCCTATATAGTTTTGCCTAAGCTCGCTGTAAGCAGAGCCGGAATTTTCACCCTCACCCCCAAAGGCCCAACTGAGCCCTAAGCCCGCAAGAGGTATCGCCCACTGCAATATATCACCACTAAGCTCACGTGCTGCTTGCGGAGATCTTGTTTCATCGGCAAAAGTTAGCGGTGCTATAGCTAGTGATGTGCACAGAGTTAATGCGGAGCAGCTATGTAGTAACGGGCGGCGGTAAGACATTAAAAACCCTAGGATGCAGATAAGAAGTGATAGTTGATCCGCCGCTATTTTCACTGTGGCGACGTGCAGCCGACGTAGAAATTTCGTGAAATTTTTGTCACTTCTTGCGGTCTAGGCCGCCATTAAGCCGGTAGTTGCTGTTTTGCTGAACCAAGCAGGTGTCGGAGTGCAACACCGCGCCTGTAATCCGCCGATCCAATTCACAGTAATTTCACATCTAAACGACATGAAAATGACAGCTATTGAGATAACATTTCGTTTGTGACGGCAGTGGTACTACCACTACTTCTGGCACACACAACAACGGCACATCTCCCTTACCACAGAAAAGTGTACCGTTACGGCAACCGGCCTACGCTAGTGGGCTGGTTGCCACTTATATTTAGAATTCGGGGTGCAGTAAACGTGAGCGAACGGGAAATCCGGGTGTTGGTGGTGGAAGACGAGGCTGAATTGGCCCGCTGTATTTTTGAGTTTCTGGAGCCGCAGGGATATGTTCTGGATCATGCTGCAGACGGCTTAACTGGCCTTCATTTAGCAGCAGTGAATGACTATGACGTGCTGCTACTAGATATAAATTTGCCGGGTATCAATGGCTTCGAAATTTGCCAACGCCTTCGTGACGATGCGAAGCAGACGACACCGATACTGATGATGACGGCCCGCGACACACTTGACGACAAATTGAACGGGTTCGATAAAGGCGCAGACGACTATTTGGTAAAACCGTTCGATCTACCTGAACTGGAGGTACGGCTTCGTAAGTTAGTAGGTAGAGCCGCAACAAAAGCAAAAATGCTGAATGTAGGCTCACTCTCCTTCAATGTCGGTCAGCTACACGCTGAACGCGACGGGAAAAAACTCGTGTTAAGCCGCATTGGCGAACGCATACTGGAAAAGCTCATGCGTAGCTATCCTGATGTCGTGCAAAAGAGTGAGCTTGAAGCCGTGGTATGGGGCGACGAACCACCAGAAGGTGATGCACTCCGCTCGCACATTTATTCACTACGACGCGCCTTAGATGAAGGTGCTAACCATAAGATGCTCACTACCGTACACCGACTGGGTTATCGCTTAGTGGCCGAAGGTGATGCTTGATAAAATCTTTCTTTAGTGAACTTGGGGCGCGTGTGGCTGACGCGCCGTTAGCCAGTCGTTTTACCGCCGTATTTATTGGCTACAGCGCCTTGGTAGTGGTGCTGCTGGGGCTCGTGAGCATTTGGGCTAACGAACAGCTGGAACGTACCGTTCATACCGGCATGATAGATAATGAAATACGTTACTACAGCGTTGTATTTTCCGACCCCGACATTAATGTAGCGAAAAACAGCAACGCA
>CAJQNE010000012.1 GCA_905479545.1 uncultured Gammaproteobacteria bacterium
AGTACATGTGCCCGTACACCGAAGATGGTGTGGTGGCTCGCTGGGTCGATAAATCACTCAATGCACAGGTTGGCGCTTCAGCTGGCAGCCTGGTAGGTCGCTACGCCGGTGAAAAAGCCGTGTCGGCCATTCCTTTCATCGGAGGTTTTCTGGGCTCGAAGGCCGGCGATGCGGCTGGTCGTGCAGTGGCGATAAAAATGGCCGGGGGCTGGGAAGGCATCAAAGAATCTTCGGACTTGTCGTTTAATTCTCTCGATGAAATGGCGCTGTACATCACCTATCACCATGCCGATCACTCGCAGTTCAACGAGGTAGTAACCGCCTCGAACGAAATTTATCCGGGTTTTCAGGATGCCTACTTCCGCGTGTTTAGTCGCTAATACTTGATAAGGACTGCAATCATGAAAATTTTAACGCTGATAACAACACCGCTGGCTATTTTGGCTATGGCGGGTTGCGCTTCCGCCCCCTATAACCCGGCGAACAATACCGCTGGCCGAGCCACCGTATACGAGGATGTTCGCAGCTCAGGTCGGGTGCAGGGCATTGGTATCGAGTCGCAGGACATTGCTTCGATGACGGACAAAATGATGCGTGACATGCTAGCGAACCCCATACTGGCTGGTCGTTCGCCGTCGCCGCGAATTATTGTCGATAGCGAATACTTTCGTAATGAGAGCTCGTCACGTATCAACAAAAACCTTATCACCGACCGCTTACGCATTGACCTGAACCGGGCGGCGAATGGCCGGATGGTATTTGTTGGTCGCCACTTTTCCGACATGGTAGCGAAGGAACGTGACCTTAAACGCAGTGGCATGGTGGACGGCGGAACCATTCGCAGCACCGCAGCACAAGCCGGCGGTGACTTCCGGCTTGGAGGCCGGATTGCCTCGCTTGATGCGCTTGACCCAAACAGTGGTACGCAATCGCGCTGGCAGCAAATTACCTTTGAGATGGTCGATCTCGAACTCGGCACGATCGTTTGGAGTGGCATTTATGAAATGAAGAAGTCCGCTCAGAACGACATCATTTACCGTTAGGAGAATTGTTATGCGACCTATCTTTCTTGCCAGTACTCTGGCGACGGTCTTAGTCGGCTCGTTCTATGCCCCGTTGGCTGCGGCGAACGATGCTGCGCTGGCTAGCGCTCAGCAACGTTTGCAGTCCGAAGGCGAGCGCAACATGGTACTCAACCATATGCGCGCTGGCACCATTGCCTTTGAAGCGAGCAACCACAATGCAGCGGAAACGCATTTTGATGCCGCACTGAACCGCATAAATGGCTTTTATGCTGACGACGAACAGGCCCGTAAAGCCCGCAGTTTGTGGTACTCCGAAGGCACTAAAAATTTCCTTGGCGAACCCTACGAACGGGCGATGGCATTTTATTACCGCGGCCTGTTGGATTTGCAAAAGGCTGATTATGAAAACGCCAGAGCCAGTTTCAAAAGTGCCCTGATACAGGATTCGTTTGCGGAAGAAGAGCAGGACAGAGCCGACTTTGCGCTTATGCTGTTTCTGGAAGGCTGGGCGTCGCATCTGAATGGCGATAGTATTTTAGCCAGGCAAGCCTGGGATGAGTTGAAGACCATGCGACCGGATTTTGTTGTACCGGCCGCTAACCACACAGCGCTTATCCTCGCCGAATCCGGCAAAGCACCTCGCAAGCTGGCCGACGGCATTGGCCATAACTTGTTGGTGTACCGTCGTGGCAAGCGATTTAAAGAGCAGCGTGTGAAAGTGGCATCTAGCGGCACCCTACTTTATCCGATGGAGGATATTTATCTTCAGGCTTCTACCCGCGGCGCCCGACCAATCGACTCGGTACTTGATGGTCAGATTCGTTTTAAGAAAACCAATGCAAAACGGGGCACGGTATTGACGGATGTGGCGACGGGTGCCGCAGATACGTTCTCCTATATAACCGGCGAGCGAGCCAGTACTGGTGTATTTGGTGCTATGCAGCTGGCAGGAACGGTGGCGCTGGCCTTTTCATCCGGTGCACGGGCCGAGGCCGATACTCGCTATTGGGATAACCTGTCTGACGCAGTTCACATCACCACGCTACCTGCGTCTGAGGTTAGCGACGAGCTAACATTGGAATACCTGAACAGCAAAGCAAGTGCCCTGCGTGAGCCAATTTCGACGAAGGCCGTCGTCACTCGAGACCCTCGCGGCAACGTATTGGCCTGGGCCCGTTCCCGCCCAGCCGTCGAGTACCGCTAAGGTACTCCCATCGATAGCAATCGCCCGGCATTTTGGCCGCGCGATCAAAGCGACAAAATCCATCAGGAGAAAATCATGATTCGACAATTACCGCTCACACTATGCCTTTGCTCAATTGTCACCGCTGGGTGCGTGCAAACCCCGATTATTGAGGGTGCACTACCCGGACAGCGCATCAGTGATGCAAGAGCGCCGAACGCCACGATGCACATGAACCGTGTCGTGATTATCGATAGGAATTTGCAGACAGAACAAAGCTCAAAATTAGCCGTAGAGCGAGCTGGCTCATCGAGCAACCCAACCGGCACCATGAAAGTGTTTGCCACTATTCGAAACCGCACGACGTTTCCTCAACAAATTGAGGCACGGGTGCAATTCTTCGATTCCGGCCAAATTCCGGTTGAAGGCCCGTCGCCGTGGCAACGTATCTATCTGGATGCACAGTCGATTGGTAACTACGTAACGAGCTCAGCTAGAGCCGATGTTGCCCACTATTACGTTGAAATTCGCGAGGCGCGCTAGCTCTTTTCGGCACGAGGACCAATTATGAATATTCCGAACCAACAAGCCCTGTTTACCGCGGCAGCACTTTGCTATTGCAGCGTATCGATAGCTCAGGAGCACGCGGCGGCTCCAATGTTAAGTTCGCCACCCGCGGCTATCGCCAGTCAACTTAATTTACCGTCGCATCCTGGTTTTCAAGCTAGTTATCAACGTGCAGGAAAGCCCAAAATTGCTTTATTCTGGAATCGGCATTTTTCCGATCAACTGAGCGAATGGCAGGCCAATTACCGCACTACGGTAGAAAGTGAAGCAGGACTGCAATGGCAGCAAGGTGATAAGCCCGAGAACAGTGGTTCGGCAACCGTAAATACCTCGACTGCCGCAGCCAATCAATCCCGCCGTTATGATTCAAGTCGCGGCTCCCGGCCCAATAGCGAGTTTGGGTTTTCGTCGGCGTTCAGCCGTTACCTATTGGCAAATACCGTTCGCATTGTTGATCGCCAGAGCATCGTCCGTTTAGCCGACCGGCAAGCGACGTCGCCGTTAAACGGTCGTGCGACGAATAATGACTTTCAGAAGGTAGAAACTGACTCACTGCTCGGTTTCGCCGATTATCTGGCCGAAATAATATTTGTTCCGGATAACGACGCGCCGCTGAATAAATCTTTCCAGGTAACGGTCAAGTCAGTGAAAACCGGCGAGCTTATCGCTATGTTTGAAACCACCGGCAAACCGGCTTCAACACTGCCCGCTAGGAAACAATACCGTGCGACTTCACGAGGATTCGAAGTGGCAACAGACAATAACGAGCTGACCCCGGAGCAGGCGGGTACGCAAGTCGCCACCGAACTGCTGTTAGCGCTCGATCGCTACTGGCAGTAAATCACTGACTAACCGAAGATTAAAAAAACGCTAAACGCAAATTCAGGCCGTATCATTATTGATCCGGCCTGCTTTTTTTGCGTTCGGCAGCAAGTGAGCTGCCGCGTTGTCAGTAACCTTCAACGAACTCATAGTTGTCGGCTTTCATGACCGAAAATGACCGGTAGCCATCAATCACACAAGCGATTTATCCCCGCCAACGCCGCCACCCGATATGCCTCAGCCATAGTCGGGTAGTTAAACGTTGTATTAACGAAGTAATCAATCGTGCCGCCGTTCAACATAACCGCTTGGCCAATGTGGACAATTTCCGAGGAGCGGTCGCCGAAGCAGTGCACGCCGAGTACTTTTCGGGTTTCGGTGTGGAATAGTATTTTCAGCATACCGGTGGTTTGCTGGGTCATCTGGGCACGGGCGAGGTGTTTGAAATCGGCGTGGCCTACTTCGTAAGGAATCTTGGCTTCGGTGAGTTCTTTTTCGGTGCGGCCTACGGAAGAGATTTCCGGGATGGTGTAAATGCCGGAGGGGATGTCGTTAATTAACGACAGGTCGCATTGGCCGTTGATGATGTGCAGTGCGGCGAAACGGCCCTGATCGTAAGCGGCACTGGCGAGGCCGGGGTAGCCGGTTAAATCGCCGACGGCATAGATGTGCGGGAGAGCGGTTTGGTACTGGTCGTTAACGTCGAGGTTGCCACGCTTATTCGGCTTCACGCCGATAGCTTCGAGACCCATGCCTTTGGTGTTACCCCCACGGCCGGCAGCCCACAGCAGCATTTCGCTTTTCACTTTTTTGCCGCTTTGCAGGTTCAGCACTACACCGTCATCGGTGGTGGTGACTGACTCGAACAACTCGTTGTGGCGAATTACCACGCCCTGGTTTCGCAGGTGATAGGTCAGCGCGTCGCCAATTTCTTCCTCAACGAACGAGAGAATCCGGTCGGCGCTGTTAATCAGGTTCACCTTAATACCCAAGGTGCCAAACATTGAGGCGTATTCGCAACCAATAACGCCAGCACCAAATACGGTGAGCGTATGCGGCATATCTTCAACCGCCAGTAGCGTGTCCGAATCCACTATTCGCGGGTGGTTAAAGTCTATGCTCGGCGGCCGGAACGGGCTCGAGCCCATTGCCAGTACAAAATGTTTGGCCGTGAGATTCAGTGACGAGCGTTCTTTACGAACTACCGAGACCGCGTTGGCGCCGGTGAACTTAGCAAAACCGTGGACAACGTCGACGTGGTTACGCATGTAGAAGCGTCGACGGGTGCTCACCTGATCGTCAATAATAGCCCGACAGCTCTGCATAATTTCAGCCAGTGAAACCTGCGTCGACGTGGTGTTTTGTCGCTTGCGAATAAGCGGGTTTCGCTGGGCTTCCATCACCCGCTCTATGGTGTGGCGGATGGCTTTGCTGGGGATGGTGCCGTAGTGGGTACAGTGACCACCAACAACGGGCATGTTCTCAATCAGTGCGACCCGCTTCCCGGCTTTCGCCGCCTGCATCGCAGCCCCCTCGCCACCGGGGCCGGAGCCGATAACAATGACGTCGTAATCGTACTTCGAGGCTCTGGTTTTTTTGCCCGCCGTTTTTGGCTTTGGCTTCGATTCTGTCTTCGCCTCAGACAGTTCTACTGCAGGCTTATCAACCATGGGTTTTGTTGATTGCGGTGTTCCGACTTCTGGCTTTTTAGCGGCCATGTTTTCCCCTCACTTGTTGTTATCACACGGGTGTTTGGCTTCTTTACGCAGTGACGGGTAACCAGTACTTCGTCCACAGCGATTGAGCCATTAATTTTAGTATTAGCAGTGTACCGCCAACAATGGTGGGTTGTGCAAGTTTGCTGCTGCCCTAAGTAGTAACAACCGGCTCTGAACCAGGCGGCCCTCTGCCTACTATGACTTTGTACCAGAACAAAATTTACCACCGTCCCAACGTCACAAAACTTCCATTAACCCTTCATATAGCTGTCATGGAATCGTCACTAAAACGGGGAATGCTAGCGGCCGAATTCGCTGTTCGCAGCCTGCCGAACGTACTAGCAAGAGCATTTACCCGAGGTTCCAATGAGTCACGATCCCGTAGAAACTAATTATCGCAGTAACGCACGGCCCTTCGCCGCCATTCTTGAACAACGCCTGAGCCGCCGGAATATTCTGGCATCGCTGCCTACCGCTTCATCAGCAGGCGTGCTTGCGGGTTTCGGTTTGGTCGGTTGTAGCAACTCGTCAGACAGCAATACCAGTACTGCAGCGCGGCCAGCCGCCATGAGCTTTACTTCGGTCGCAAAAAGCACCGCAAACAATGTGCAGGTACCGACCGGCTACAGCGCTCGCGTGCTATATGCAAAGGGCGACCCGATTAATAACAACGTGCCGGAATATGCCAACGACGGCAGCGATATGGATTTTGAACAACGGGCCGGCGACGAGCACGACGGCATGTATTACTTCGGCCTGAGCGACAGTGGCTTGCCGGACAACACCGCCAGCACCCGCGGCCTGTTGTGCATGAACCACGAAAACCTCGAAGATACCGAGCTGCACCCGAATGGCCCTACCGCAGCTGCGGATAACGGTGGCAGCCGGCCGGAAGCAGAAGTGCGCAAAGAAATGAATGCGCACGGCGTCTCTATCGTTGAAGTGGTTGACGACGGCAATGGCTTCCGGGTTAACCGCAGCTCGGGCTTTAACCGACGTATTACCGCCTTTACTGAAATGGATATTCGTGGCCCGGTTCGTGGCGACACCGCACTGGTTACGCCGTTCTCCAACGGCACTGAAACCCGCGGCACGCTAAACAACTGCGCCAACGGCTTCACGCCCTGGGGCACTTATTTAACCTGTGAAGAAAACTGGTTCGGCTACTGGAACCGCGGCGACGATGAGACGGTACGCAATAGTTCAGACAACGAATTACTCGCCGCCTACGGAATAGGTGCGGGTTCGCGGGGTTTTGCTAACCGCGAATGGGACACGGTAAACGGCGAAGCCTTCGCACGTTTTGATGTAACCGCCGCGGCGGATGGTAATGGCAATACTGACTGGCGCAATGAGCAGAACAACTTCGGCTATGTGGTGGAAATTGACCCGTTCGACCCGCAGAGTCGGCCACAAAAGCGCACCGCCTTAGGCCGCTTTGCTCACGAAGGCTGCTGGATAGGCCCGGTAACCGCCGGCGAGCCGTTGGTATTCTATATGGGCGACGATTCCCGCAACGAGTACATTTATAAGTTTGTCAGCGACGCCAAATGGAATCCGGAAGATGCCACTGGCGGTCTGGAAATTGGCGATAAATATATGGACAGCGGCAAACTCTATGCCGCCCGCTTTAACGCTGACGGCAGTGGTGATTGGCTGCACATTACCTTCGGCACCGCCACCGATACCGCCACCGGCAGCGACTACGTGATCAGCAGCCTGGCTGACGCGCTGCTCGGCACCCGCATTGTTGCAGACCGTTTGGGTGCGACACCGATGGACCGGCCGGAATGGGCGGCGGTTGACCCGATAACCGGTGAAACCTATATGACGCTGACCAACAGCTCTTCCGGCAGCAGTGGTCGTGGCCAGGGCGGCAGCGGTTCGGAAGAAGCTGATGCCGCCAACCCGCGCTCTTACGTAGACGGCGGCGGTAACCGCAACGGCCACATTATCCGCTGGCGCGAGACTACCGGTAATGCCTCCACCACCTTTATGTGGGACATCTACCTGTTTGGTGCCGACTCCGATATTGACGATGACGGCGCCGCCACCGATACCGACAACATTAATATTTCGCGGCTGACTGACAGTAATGATTTCTCCAGCCCCGACGGTCTGTACTTCGACAGCCGCGGCATTCTGTGGATTCAGACCGATGATGGCGCTTTCAACGAAACGAATGATCAACTGCTGGCCGCACTGCCCGGCACGGTAGGCGATGGCGTGCCCAAAGCGGTCACTTCGGCCACTAATGACGGCGGCAGCACCACCGTGATGACATTCGCCGGTCAGGACGCCAGCGACAATAACCTCCGGCGCTTCCTGGTCGGGCCGCAGGGCTGTGAAATTACCGGCATTACTTTTACCCCGGACCACAAAACGCTGTTTGTAAACGTTCAGCACCCCTCCAGCCCTGCTAGCGGTGCATGGCCGGCACTGAGTGGTGTCGCCACCGACGACGGCGACGCTGGCCGCGGCCGTTCGGCGACGGTTGTCATCACCCGCGACGACGGCGGTGAAATCGCTTTATAGCGGTAGCTAATCGCTCGTAGCCCTGTTTGCCGATTGGCGAGCGGGGCTTTTTCATTACCTGGAGGATAATGGCCCGGCGTAAGCGGATATCGTATATTCAACCTGACAAACCCTCTCAGGACGACGCCATGACTGCCCACAATAACCCTGCAAGCCACTCCGGCCAGTGCGCCTGCGGTGCATCAAGCTTTACCGTTAGCGGCCCACCGGTTCTGCGGCTCATCTGCCACTGCACCATCTGCCAGGAGTTCAACGACGCCGCGTTTGCTGATGTATCGATCTACACCGCCGATAACGTCAACCTGCCAGACAATCAACCGATTAGCTTCAGCACCTTTAAGAAGCCACCAGCAGTACAGCGTGGCAAATGCCAAAAATGCGGCAAACCGGCGATAGAGTTTTTCCACCTACCGGTGATGCAGGACTTAGTAATGATTCCGAGCGAAAATATCGCCAAGTCTGTCGAATTACC
>CAJQNE010000013.1 GCA_905479545.1 uncultured Gammaproteobacteria bacterium
ATGCAACGCGGAAATCATCCCGATAGCCGAGCAGTGTTTCAACGAGGTTGCTTTGCAGCACTGTGGTATCGATCACACCGGCGTTGAGAAAATCAATTACCGACTCGTCCAACACCATTGGGGCGGCTTCGAGATTCACGCCTTGGTATTGATTACTTAGCTGAACCAAACCCTCCCAAAAAACGGATCTTGGATCCGCAGTGACAGTGCGTCCAGCCAAATCTGCAGGGCGCCGCAGTGTTTTATCATCGGCCCTTGTTATTAGCTGCTCATTCACATGGGTGAACGGTTGCGAGAAGGTTACTTGCTGTTTGCGTTCAGGCGTTACGGTGAGGTTGGCGGCGATTATGTCTACCTCGCCGCGCAGCAGCATAGGCACTGCGTTCTCGAAACTGTCCATTGCAATTATTATGGGTTCCAGCTTGAGTTTTTTGGCGAAACTCTGTGCTACATCTCGTTGCCAACTTAGCGGCGAACCGGCTCTTGGCAGGTAGGCGCTGGCTTCATCAAACGAAGGCACAAGAATGCGGAGTGTTCCCCGTCGCTTTATCGCATCGATGTCACCCGTTTCAATATAGGTATTTAAACTTTTTTCTTGAACCTCACTAACTGCCGGTGCTTTGCTGGCCGTCGGCACTGAAGCATCTGTTGTTACGTCGGGCGGGGAATCGCCAGCGACGGCTGATTCGCCACTTTCGAAAGGCGTGTTGCTGCTGCCAGATTCTTCAGCAGCGGGGGTTTTAGCATCTGACGCCGTGCTATCTGCGGTATTGTTGTCGAATGACGAACACGCAGCAAGATAGAGCGCTGCGATGCATGCCATAACAACTGGCTTATAGTAGGGACGCTTCATGACGTTTAGTTATTATTTGCCCAAAGTAACAACTTTACTGCCAATTGACCAAAATTTCAGCTTCGGGCTAACGTTATTTGAGGCGGTGCATAGGAGCCATCTGCTGACAACATTTTGATCAGCTGGCGATAAATACCTGCATTTCCGCTACACCGCTCCTTGCCGCCAGCCTCTCATGATTATGCAGACTGGCCATTAACACTGTACCCGGCACCGGTCGCATCAACACCCCATGATAGTTTTTAACTATTAAACCGATAAAATCAATCGATTGGAACAAAGCTAGCTCTTACCGCATTATACCGCCCGCCGCAGAGACCAAGGGACTGCGGCATTCGTAGGTTTAAAGCTAATTGAGCTGGAGTAGCACAATGAAAAACGTTCCAAATGAAGTACCTGATGTTTGTTTAAAAACTCGTGTACGCGATGAGTCTCTCGGCGGAGAGAACCCATTCCGCTGGCAGGATGTGATGACCGGTGAATTGTTTGCCGGGCAGCGAAGTATTGTATTTTCACTACCGGGCGCGTTCACACCCACATGTTCCAGCACTCACCTACCGGGTTATGAAAAACATTTTGCGGAGCTTCGTGAGCTTGGAATCGACAATGTTTATTGCATCAGCGTTAACGATGCCTTTGTGATGTTCCAGTGGGCGAAAAACTTAGGTGCCAAAAACGTAAAAGTTTTGCCGGACGGCAACGGTGAATTCACCGCTGGCATGGATATGCTGGTCGAGAAAAATAATCTGGGCTTTGGTAAGCGTAGCTGGCGTTACTCGATGGTGGTTGACGACGGCAAAGTGGAAAAACTGTTTGCTGAGGATGGCTTTTCCGACAATTGCGCTACCGATCCATTCGAAGTGTCTGACGTCGATACTATGTTGAAATATCTACGCAACAAATAGTTATTGCACGTAATAACTAAGCACCAGAAGTGTATAACAAAGGGTGGAGCTTTGGCTCTGCCCTTTTTTATACACTGACTTTTTACACATCGATTTTTTGTAGCGTGAAAAGTGGCTTCGAGAAGACTTAAGGGCATTGTGAAATCAACTTTACAGCAGGAAAACTCCGTAATCACCCCTGCAGTAAACCCAACAGGAGACGCTATTAAATCGCGACCATAGGCCTCTGTTCAGGACCTTGGACTAAGGCCTCTGAATCGCCCACTCCACCAAAGGCAATTGGTCATTACCGAAGTACAGGTGCTCACCGCCGTCAAATGGCACAAAAATGCTGGGCGACCCGAAGGCTCCGCGCTTAATAGCTTCGTCGGTATTAGCCCGAAGCTGGTCTTTAATTCCCTGAGTTTGCGAGGCCTCCCGCAGGGCGTCACCATCCAGCCCTGCTTCATTAGCAACTTCTACTAATACATCAGGTTCGTCCAGATTTAGCTGGTGTGTGAAGTAAGCATCGAGGCAGGCTTCTATAAAGCGAACCAGCGCTGTCTGGTCCGATTCGAGAGCACAACAAAAACGCATCGCGTTCACAGACCGTAGCGGGAAGTATTGGGATGGAAAGTTCATTGGTACTCCAGACTGCTCGGCCCAGTCTGCAAGAACCTGTCTCAGCTGCCGCCATTTCGGCGAGCTCTGATCGCTGGCCCGTGATTCGACGTAGCCTTTGTTCACCTCATTATGCACACCGCCGAGTAAAAAAGGTCGCCATACAACCGTTGTCCCTGTGCGCTGAATGATGGGCTGAATGTTGTGATAGGCCAGACATGTCCACGGTGATGACAGGTCAAAGAAAAATTCGATTGATTTGCTCAAAGCTTAGAACTCCGCTGTAGAAATAATTAGTCGTTGATCGCGGTTTTAGCCAGTTTAGCGGAACTCTGGAAAACCGAACAACGGCGTATAGGAAGCTAATGCAACGATGCTAGTCAGTGACTACTTGCAGACACGCCGCATCAATATCGGCGTCGTAATAAGCCATGCCCAAGGTATTCAGGTATTCCATGCGGTCGGCTTTCATCAAATCTATTTCGGGTACACCGAAATCATTCTCCTGATAAACCCCCGCCAGATAGGCCATAAAATTTTCACCGTCTTTGAGTAACAGAATGCTTGCAGCACCCACGTCGGGTTTTACTTTGGCATTCAGTGTTTCTGGCAGGTTCACCGCTAGTACGACAGGCTCTCCACCACCAGCTTGGCCATCGCCGAAACGAACGTTCCGCTCTTGCACAGTTTGCTGAGCCCAGTAGTAGGCTAACTGTTTGCTTTGCGTTAGAAAAACAGGCTCTACTGATTCCTGATAATCATTACCAATAGTCGCCATGGTTTTTTTGGCTGCGGCCTTTAGCTCTTTATCACCTGAGCGTTTCAGGCCTTGTTGTTTGATTGAATCGACTAATGCTGTTGAGGTGCCGTGATACCAAGTGTCACCGGTAGCAAAGCCTTGTTCAGTTAATAAGTCTTTAGCGTCTTTTAGAAAATCTGGTGCCGTAATCATAGGTAGTTGAGCCTTTTTCGAAATTACTTAATCAGTGAGAGAGTCGACAAAATATTGGCAACTAAAGTAATGAATTCAAAGCTTGCGTAGGTCGGCTTCGCTTCCAAGCCGACAAAGCCCCCGCTATTCGCTAGGTTGTCGGCATGCTCCGCGATGCCGACCTACGACAACTGAACTCGAGGCTCCTTGCCCCTCACCCCAGCCCTCTCCCCAAAGGGGCGAGGGAGTTTAAGAGTAGTGCAGTTTATATACGGTGTCGGCTATAAGTCGTATTCATCCCCCTCTCCCTCTGGGACAGGGCTGGGGTGAGGGTTTAACGTCGCAAGTTACCGCAAAGCTAAATACTGCCAATATTTTAACGCAAAACCCCCATCAACTTATTCCCGAGAACAACCGCCGCATAAACCTGAGCATAAAAAAGGCGGCGCCTTTTTCAAGGAGCCGCCTCTTAATCCAAAAGCTACCTTAACTATTTACTAGCGAAGGCACTTTTAGGACCAATCGCTTAGCTGAACTGGTTAGACGTGTTCTTCGCGCCACCAGCTTTCAGAGCGTTCTCACCAGCAAAGTATTCTTTGTGATCGTCGCCCATGTCTGAACCAGACATGTTCTGGTGCTTAACGCAGGCGATACCTTGACGGATCTCTTTGCGCTGAACGCCGGCAACATAGCCCAACATGCCTTGGTCACCGAAGTACTCTTTCGCCAGGTTATCAACCGACAGTGCAGTCGTGTGATAAGTAGGCAGAGTGATCAGGTGGTGGAAGATGTTCGCTTCGCGAGCAGAGTCCGCCTGGAAGGTACGAACTTTGTCGTCTGCGTCAGCAGCCAGCTCAGAACCGTCATACTTCTCATTCATCAGGTCGTCACGGTCGTAGCCAGAAACGTCTTTACCCGCTTCTACCCAACGATCGTATGCCTGCCAGCGGAAGTTCAAGGTCCAGTTGAATGACGGGCTGTTGTTGTAAACCAGCTTAGCATCCGGGATTTCTTTACGAACTTCGTTCATCATGCCAGCGATGTCAGCAACGCTAGGTGTTGCGGTTTCGATCCAAAGAAGGTCGGCACCCGCTTTAATAGCTTCGATGCTGTCGAATACGCAACGCTCTTCGCCGGTACCCTGACGGAACTGGTAAAGACCAGAAGCCAAACGCTTAGGGCGAACCAGCTTGCCGTCGCGGTTGAAGCAAACGTCGCCTTCAGCCATGTCAGCTACGTCGATTTCTTCAACGTCGAGGAACGAGTTGTACTGGTCACCTTGATCGCCAGGCTCTTTAACAACAGCGATTTCTTTGGTGAGGCCAGCGCCTTCAGAGTCGGTACGAGAAACGATGATGCCGTTATCAATACCCAGCTCCAGGAACGCATAACGCAGTGCACGGATCTTCGAGTGGAAGTCAGCGTGAGGAACGGTAACTTTACCGTCCTGGTGGCCACACTGCTTTTCGTCAGCAACCTGGTTCTCAATCTGCAGTGCACAAGCACCGGCTTCGATCATCTGCTTAGCCATCAGGTAGGTCGCTTCTGCGTTACCAAAGCCAGCATCGATGTCAGCAATAATTGGCACAACGTGTGTCTGGTGGTTATCGATAGCGTCCTGAACTTCCTTCTCTTTAGAAGAATCGCCAGCTTCACGGGCTGCGTCCAGTTCGCGGAACAAACCGCCTAGCTCACGTGCGTCCGCCTGACGCAGGAAGGTGTAAAGCTCGCCAACCAAAGAAGCAACGGTGGTCTTCTCGTGCATAGACTGGTCAGGCAATGGACCAAACTCTGAACGCAGAGCCGCAACCATCCAACCTGAAAGGTATAGGTAGGTGCGTTCGGTGGTACCGAAGTGCTTCTTAACAGAGATCAGTTTTTGCTGACCTACAAAACCGTGCCAGCAACCCAGAGACTGGGTGTACTTGGTCTTATCACCGTCAAACGCAGCCATGTCGGCACGCATAATGTCAGCGGTGTACTGGGCTATTTCCAGACCAGTTTTAAATTTGTTCTGAGCGCGCATACGAGCAGCAGATTCTGCGTCGATAGTATCCCAGGCGCTACCAGCTGCATCTTTTACCTTTTGCAGTGATGCGATGTCGTCATTGTACTGTGTCATATTCAAACCCAATTGATTGATTGAAACACAAGAGAAACAGGTGGTTGAGACTCTTGAAACCGGCGCGCATTGTAGCTATTCTCGGATAATAAATCTAATAAATACCCATTATTCCCACCATTCCGAATATGAATAGTAGGTGCGCCAGCGATACGCGAAACAAGTTTGGTCGTCGTGCATTAATCCGAAGGAAACCCGAGCCCGATGAACCTTAAAAATATTGACCTGAATTTGCTGGTTTATCTGGACGTTCTATTACGCACCCGCAATGTCACTCACGCCGCGGAAAGCATGGGCATAAGCCAGCCCGCGATGAGCAATGGGCTACGACGCTTACGCACACTATTTTCTGACCCGCTGCTGATTCGTACCAAAGATGGCATGAACCCGACCGAACGGGCGGAGGAGCTGCAACCGCTTATCCGGAAAATCGTTGCTGACGTAGAAATGGCCGTAGAACCCGACAAAGGCTTCGACCCGGCAACAGCTGATCGCGTGTTCAGGCTGTCATTTAGCGACTACAGCGAGTGCACACTGATGCCGCCGCTATTGCGACGAATGGACACCATCGCCCCCAATGTAACGCTGGATATCCTGACACCCAGCGACGTGAGCTATAAAGATGTTGAAGGTGGCAATGTCGATCTGGTTATCAACCGCTTCGACGACCTGCCCCAGTCGTTTCACCAAAGGACCATTTGGCGCGACGACTTTTCTTGCATGATCAGCCGTCAAAACCCAATTCGCGATAATTTTGACCTGACCAGCTATCTTGAAGCCAACCATGTTTGGGTGAGTAAAACCGGCATGGGTATTGGAGTGGGTGTTGAGCCAGGCGCTTTGCAACAACTGGGCTGGGTGGACGATGTTCTGGCTCATTTAGGCAAAAAACGCAAAATTCGGGTGTACACCCGCCACTATCAGGCCGCCATGCAGTTGGCCGAGCTGCCTGATCTGGTAATTACCTTACCCAGTAAATCCGCGAGACTGCAAAAAGATAACCCCGACGTAATTATTCTGCCGCCGCCGTTTGAGATTCCTGAAATTGAATTAAAAATGGCGTGGAGCCCATTGGTGCAACACAACCCGGCGCATCAATGGCTACGAGGGCTGATTGCTGAGGTGGCGAGTGAGTTGGATTAGCGCCTGCTAACAACCTTGGCTAACAGCGAGGGCTAACCGCACCGGCAAATATCGTCCCAAGCAAAAACATAACCAAATAACGTAGACAAGCGGTAGAGTGCATACTCGGCTATCACATTACTGAACCTCAACCCCTTCCAGAAAGTCCGCTTCCTCCCTCTGCATTTCCCGCTCCCGGGAAAGTTGCAGAGCAATAGCGTTATCAACCTTGTAAGGCGCGAGATTCAGCTCTCAAATTGCACCACTACCATTGAATCAATGGCATTGACGCTGACGGTAGATAAACATAAAGCCCGCTCTGGTCGCTAGCCCGTCATTAACAAAACCATCAACGGTTATTACAATGACATATTCACGGCTATTCGGTAGAACGCCGTTAGAGAAGACTCTCATTATGCCGACAGTTACCAACAACACAACCGGGAATGTATTTCCGGGAACAACCACCACGCTGACCTATTGGCTTGCCGTTGGCCTGTTTCTGCTCGGCGTGCAGTTCGACTGGCCGGAGTGGCGGCTGGCGACCAAGGCGCTGCCGGTACTGATTATGGGCATCGCTGTATGGCAAACGATGGCAGCCAGTCGGATACGGCTGCCATTGCTGGCGGCGCTACTGCTTTGTGCGGCAGGCGACCTACTGCTGGAAATACTTTGGCTAGCTGCCGCCCCACCGCTGCCATGGTTTGCAATGGGGCTTTCGGCTTTCCTGCTGGCTCACTTGGCGTTGTTGCTCGCCTTTATATTCCTCGGCGTGCAATGGCGGCTATGGGCGGTTGTATTGCTACCCTGGACTTTCGGATTGTTACTGCTGCTATGGCCTCAGCTCGGCCCGATGCGTGGGCCGGTGACAGTGTATGTTTCGGCCATCACGGCAATGATGATGCTGGCAATAAGTGTGCGTAATACCGAAACGGATCGCTATTATTGGTGGCTGCTAGTGGTTGGCGCAGTGATATTCGGTATCAGCGATAGTGTCATTGCCATTAATCGCTTTCTCGCACCGGTGCCGGGCGCACGATATTGGATATCCATTACTTACTGGATCGCGATGTTCTGCATACCCATCGCGCTGGTAAAATTGTCGGCCCAACACTTACCCATCAGCCGCAAAGCCAGTGGCTGATTTTTAAGTTTGTGACGGACACTGAAGGAAGGGCGTACGGCCTTTTACCCTCTGGATTCGGAATTTTGGCTTTTAACCCTAACCAGTTCCGTCGCCGTACTTTAGCTCTAAACCCTGAATGAAACTCTCAAGCAGTGGAGATTTGCATACGCGGTAATGCTTGTTGCCCGGCTTTCGGAACAACGTTGAAAGTTCACGCTCGCTCACGTCGACGTCGACCAAACCCAATATTTCAATCACATCTTCAGCTTTCAGGTTCAGAGCGATTTTCAATTTCATGAAAATCATATTCGGCGTGAGCTGCTGCGTCGGCTCTGGTTGCGGGCCGTCTTTCTTACCGCGTTTTTCATTAATAAAGCCATTCAGAAAGCTGGCGAGCCGCGAGTCGGTCATTTTAACGTAACCTTCTTCTCCCTCGCTTTTCGACCAGTGACTTACCTCTTCGGGTGTTACGGTTAACCCTGACTGGCCAAAAATTGAAACTAACTTAGAATCGTCTAAGTCGAAGTTATTGCGAAGGCGGGAGAGGATGTTGTTATTGGTCATTAAGGCTTCCGGATAGGCTTTTCTGTAGTGCTGCAGAGTGTTATGGCGCGACAGGATACTGTGATTTGACTGTCAGCACCTGTGCGCTTCCCTGCTACCACTGCCTGTAAGAAACTAGCTAAGTTAAAAATAACGAATAAACGACTGCAGAACCACTAAACCCGCTTGTAATTAAAGGCCCTCCGATTTAAAGCCCGCAGCACTAGGGCTTGAGTAACACCTTGCCGTAGTTCTGTCGATCCTGAATATAGCGGTGCGCCTCGCTGGCCTGCTCGAAACTAAAGCTACTGTCGACATGCGGGTTAATCGAGCCTTCGCGGTAATAATCCAGCAACGTAGCCATCCACTGGTTCACCATTTCAGCCTCATCCCAAAGATGACCGACATTCACCCCGAACACGGCCTTGTTCTCGTTCATCAGTGTCATTGGATTGAACTTAAAAAATGGCATAGCAGTGACTGATTTTAATAGCGCCAGCACGCTCCGCGACTTGCCGGTAGCAGCACTGGAGAGGCCGAACATTCCCAAACGCCCGGTCGGTGCCAAAGACTTAAACCCTTTGGTAAACGATTCACCGCCGACTGCGTCGAGTATTAGCTCAACACCCCGACCATCGGTCAATTCCAGCACGCGTTTTTCGAAATCTTCAGTGCGGTAGTCAATGCATTCGTCCACACCCGACGCCAGCAAACGCTCATGCTTACCCGCCGACGCGGTACCGATTATTCGTACGCCGATACGTTTAGCTATCTGAGTCGCCGCAATACCAACACCACCACCGACACTGTGAATCAACACGGTTTCATGGCTCTTGAGACCACCCATAACTTCTATCAATTGATAAGCGGTCAGGTAATTCACCGGCAATGCTGCACCCTGCTCCACCGTCATGCCATCGGGCAGTTCATGTACTTGTAGCTCAGGCAGGCAAAGCACGTCACTATAACCACCAAAACGGCATAGCCCGAGAACTTTTTTTCCGATCCAAGCCTCATCAACGCCTGCGCCCACGGCATCCACAGTGCCGCCCACTTCATAGCCGACAACCACCGGCATCGGTGGCAAATCCGGATACAGCCCCATGCGGCCCATAATGTCAGCGAAATTGATACCCGCCGCTGCAACCCGTATCCGTATTTCGCCTTTTGCAGGCGTTGGATCTGCTGCCTCGCGTACTTCTAATACTTCCGGCTCACCGGCCTTGGGAATCCATATCTGACGCATATTCTCAACCCGCTAATTATTGACTTAGTGACGGCCGCATTCGGATGAATGAGCATAACTCTGACATTAACAGGCTTGAAGCAACGACGCATTCTTGTGTGGCTCGCCATCAGCAGGCCTTTTCGGAGAAAAGTAAGGCTCCGAAGCTCCGGGTTTCAGTTTCGGTACCGGTGCTGAAGCGACTACCGGGTAACGGAAAATTTTCGACGACGCTTTATCGGCCAGATACCGACAACACCCATGCCCCAATCGCAGCGACTGGCTTCGGTTGCGACACGCTTTACGCAAGCCAGAAGGTGCACCGCTATGTTGTAGCAAACACTATCACTGGCATATTTATTGCTCGATTTCAGATACAACTTCACAGGAGCACAACGATGGCTAAAGACCACGGTAATTCAATCAAGGACGACGAACAGTATGAGGCTTTGAGGGATGAGGGCATGAGTAAAGAAAAGGCTGCCCGCATTGCCAATACGCCACGCAAAGTAGCCGCTAAACACGGTGGCGAGGCCGAACCTTATGAGGACCGCACGGTAGAAGAATTACGTAAACAAGCGGCAGAGCTCGAGATTGACGGTCGGTCAACAATGAATAAAAGCGAGCTGATTGACGCTCTGAGAAACCACTAAAAACGGCTGGAGAACCTGGCACGTCACCAGAGGTAAAAGTCAGATCAATGTCAGCGCTAACCATCTACCGAGCACGGTAGCGCAACCGAGAACAACCGCTATCCGGAGCTCACCCCACACTGTCATTGCCCATCGCCAAGCCGCCTAATAAGCCAGGCCAACCCGAAATACCGCACACCACGCGCAATCAACACGGCTGTAGCAACCTGCCAGACCCTGTCGCGCTGGTGCGGCAAAAGTGGCATCAGCAGCCACTCCAGAGGGATGGGCATCACCGTCCTTTCCGGAAAGGACGCGGGTGCAATCCACAGTGAAAGAAATCGTGATTGGCCAAGCCGTTCGGCTCCTCGTTTCCAGTGTCGGTTTTTTATCGTTTAAAGCTATCTGATGGCAGACCTTAACGCTATATCACTCAAGCCGAGTCATAACGACTCCAACTACCAATAGCCGAGGAGATATGTCAGGCAAGCAAGGTGGAGAGTTTCATGTCAACGGTTCGGCTGCCAGTAGACTAAGACCCCACTTGAAGCTCTGAGGGCAGCCATTTTTTTGGCCAAAAAAAAGCACCTAACTGAAACCAGTTAAGCGCTTTTTCACTAGCATTTGGTGCCGACGGGCGGACTCGAACCGCCACAGCTTTCGCTACCACCCCCTCAAGATGGCGTGTCTACCAATTTCACCACGTCGGCTAAACGGGCTCGGCTCAGGCGGCAAGGCCCGGGCCGTAAACTTTTACTGACCAGCTGGCTCCGGAGCAACCGCATCCGGCGCCTGAATCGAGTTACGAATCGCGTCATTCACAGCGTCGTTGATTGCGGCATCACCAGGCGCTGATTCAATAGTGATATTGCCATCCGCGTCAGTGTCAGTTTCAGAATTAATTTCAACTTCAATCTGCGGCGCGACGTCTTCGTCATCCGGAACTGAGATTGTCGGTATTTCGCGCTCTTCAACCGGGGCCGCACCATCAATTACGCTGGTACCGGTAGTTACCCCACTGTCTTTACCCGAAAGGTAAGCCAGCGCTAGTGTGAGGCAGAAGAAGACTGTCGCTAGCACCGCTGTGGCCTTACTCATAAAGGTGGCTGAGCCGCCTGCGCCAAATACGGTACCGGAGGCACCACTACCAAACGCGGCGCCAGCATCGGCACCCTTGCCTTGCTGCAGCAATACGGCGATCACCAACATGATGCATACGATAACAAGAACTACGGTCAAAATGGTTTGCATTATTTCTGCTCTTAATAACTATTCACTATTCGTCGGCTGCTGCCGCACAAATAGCTAAAAAATCGTTCACTTTTAGCGCCGCGCCGCCTACCAGCGCGCCGTTTATATCGGCAGCGGCAAATAGCGCTGCCGCATTATCCGGCTTTACGCTGCCGCCGTACAAAATACTCACGCCTTTGGCTGCTTCGCTGTGCTGAGCTAACCGCTCGCGCAGTGTCGCATGCATTGCCTGCGCCTCAGCAACCGTGGCCACTTCACCCGTACCAATGGCCCACACCGGCTCATAAGCCAGTAACCATTCGCGTGCGCTGCTAAATTGAAACTCAGCTAGCACTGCGTCTAACTGCTCTAACACCACCGCTTCCGCACGACCGCTTTTACGTTGCGCTAACGTTTCGCCAACACAAATTATCGGTGTAATACCTGCTGCTAGTGCGGCTGCAGCTTTACGGCCGATTAACGCATTGGTTTCGCCGTGGTATTCGCGCCGCTCAGAATGGCCGACTATAGCCAGCTTCGCGCCGTTTTCAGCCAACATGCCGGCTGACACTTCACCGGTATAAGCGCCGGTTTGGTGCTCGCTGACATCCTGAGCACCCAGCTTCACGTTGCCCGACAGCATTCCGGCACAAGCGGGCAAATACGGGAAAGGCACGCACAGACCGACATTTACGTCGCCCGACAGCTGCTCACAGAGTTTCGGCAGAAACTGGTGAATCAGTGCCTGCGAACCATGCATTTTCCAGTTGCCAACTACATACATTCAGGCCGGTTCCACGTTGTGAGCCTTTTTCAAGGCGCGCAAGGGTAATGATACGGGCGGTCAGTTGCAACGCCCACGTGATTATTGAGCGAAAGACTCTAGCTAAAGATTAACCATAGCGGTCAATTAAGCCACTTGCGCCTTCACAACTTCAACCAACTCTTCAGCGGCCGATTGCACCGCTTCTGCGTCCTGTCCTTCTACCATTACGCGTATCAGGGGCTCGGTGCCAGAAGCACGCAACAACACCCGACCGGTTCCGGCCATGCGGGTTTCGACAGCATTGACGGCATCAACTACTGCCGGTTTATCCATGGGATTAAAGCGTTCAGCGACCCGGACGTTCAATAGCACTTGCGGGCATTTTTCTAAAGAACCGCGCAACTCTTGCAATGTTTTACCCGAATCCACAACGCTGGTAAGCACCTGCAGTGCCGCGATAATGCCATCACCGGTGGTAGTACGATCCAGACACATAATATGGCCCGAGGTTTCGCCACCGAGTCTGCCGCCGTGTTGATGCAACATTTCCATCACATAGCGGTCGCCAACTCCGGCGCGCATAAATGGGATATCCAACGACTTCATGGCCAGCTCAAGCCCCAGATTGCTCATAACCGTGCCGACTACCGGCCCTACCAGCATGTCATTGCCACGCAGGCTACAGGCAATGATATAGAGCACGTCATCTCCATCCAGCACCGTGCCGTTAGCATCGACCATCATCACCCGGTCAGCATCCCCGTCCAGAGCTATGCCCAAATCCGCGCCATGCTCAACCACTGCGTCAGACAGGTGGTCCATATACGTGGAACCAACGCCTTCGTTGATATTCAGGCCATCGGGTGTAGCGCCGATAACGGTAACTTTTGCGCCCAGCTCATGAAATACCCGTGGGCCAACGTGGTAAGCGGCACCGTGAGCGCAGTCGAGCACAATATGCAGGCCTTTTAATGAAACGCGCCCCGGTATGCTGCTTTTGCAAAACTCGATATACCGGCCGCCGGCGTCGTCAATTCGCTTGGCCTTGCCGAGCTTAGCCGAATCAACACAGCTCATTGGCTTATCCAACTCTGCCTCAATCGCACGTTCCTGCTCATCAGTGAGTTTCGCACCGTCGGGCGAAAAGAATTTTATGCCGTTATCGTAATAAGGATTGTGCGATGCGCTGATAACAATGCCGGCGCTGGCACGAAATGCTCGCGTCAAATAGGCGATACCCGGCGTCGGCATTGGCCCTAACAGGCGAATATCAACACCAGCGGATGATAGCCCCGCTTCCAGCGCCGACTCGATCATATAGCCGGAAATTCGCGTGTCTTTGCCAATAACCACTTTACCGCCGTTAGGCGCAACAATGCGCCCTACAGCGTAGCCAAGTCGCATCATAAATTCGGGCGTCATGGCACCCTCACCGACGCGTCCGCGGATGCCGTCGGTACCGAAATATTTTCTAGCCATATCGTTTATATGTTCTTGGTATTAATTATCGAATTCTGGGTTTTAAGTTTTGGCGCTGAAGTTTACGTTCAGCAGCGGACTATTAAACGCCGTTCACTATCCCACGGATTGCCGCGTAGTTTACAGACCGCAGCGCAAGTTTTTCGTGCGTTTCGTCACCTCGCCG
This sequence comes from uncultured Gammaproteobacteria bacterium, assembly GCA_905479545.1. GTDB lineage: Bacteria > Pseudomonadota > Gammaproteobacteria > CAJQNE01 > CAJQNE01 > CAJQNE01. The sequence goes on from CAJQNE010000013.1 coordinate 13,701, forward strand.
TCCGAATAGCCTCTACTACCCGCACCGCATCCGCCGTTTCACGCACATCATGAACCCGCAACATAGCGATTCGCTGTTCAGCCATGAGCGATGCCACGGCCAAACCAGCCGACAAGCGCTCCGACACCGACCGACCCAATAACTGCTGAAACATTGATTTTCGCGATACGCCGACCAATAGCGGATAGCCCAACCGTTGCAACTCTGGAATGGCCGACAGTAGCGCCAAATTGTGCTCCAGCGTTTTGCCGAAACCAAAACCCGGGTCGAGCATTATATTAGTTTTGGCAATACCACCAGCCTCTGCAGCCGCTGCCCGCTGCAGTAAAAACCGACTAACGTCAGCAACCACATCATCGTACTCCGGGGCCGCCTGCATGCTGCGTGGTTGACCTTGCATATGCATCAGGCAAACGGG
>CAJQNE010000014.1 GCA_905479545.1 uncultured Gammaproteobacteria bacterium
CATCTGGCAGTGGGCCAGCAACGTCCGTGATGGCAGCAACCTGCTATTTAGCGAGGCCATCGCTACTATCGGCTTACTCGGCACAATATTTCTAACCCTACGGGCCTCAGCAGCTCAAGTGGCACCCGCTGTCGGTGCTTACATCACTGCCGCCTACTGGTTTACCGCCTCAACCTCATTCGCCAACCCGGCGGTAACGTTGGCCCGCACCTTATCCGATACCTTCGCCGGCATTCGCACTGCCGATATGCCAATGTTTATCGCCGTTCAACTCAGTGTCGCAGTACTCTTCGGCTTAGTCGTAATTTGGTTACGAAACCAGCCCGGAGCGAATCAGTCGCCCCGGGACGTTTAGCGCCCTCGTTAGAACGCCACGATTAAAGCACGGACAGCCAACACAAATAATACGATGCTCGACAGCGAGAAAATGGCGAATCGCACTTCAATTTTGTTCACCACTGCCTGGAATACACTGTGGATAATTCGCAGCCCGACATAAGCCCAGGCCAACGTTACATTAAGCCCGTCACCGGCTCCCAGCAGCGCTAAACTCAGAGCCACTGCATAAAAAATCGTCGGTTGCTCCATCAGATGGTTGTAGTTGTCTGCCTTCCAGCGCACCCGCGGTGGCAACTCGTTCATTTGCACTGGCTTCGGAATAGTCGCGTCCAGCTTCATGCCAGATTTTGCAACGGCAGGTATGCGGGTTGCGTACATCCAGGCCCACATCACCATAGTCCACGCCGCAAGCACTACTACCGGCTGTAAAATTTCTGCATTCATCATCAGATCCCGTTGCTATTAATAAAGGTGTGGTCAGCACGATAAACCAGTCGCCCGCGGTTAGCGTTTGCCGCAGAATGTGGCACCACACCCCCGCGGCCAAACCACTGCCTTCAAATAAACTATGCAAAACTTTATTGATCGCCTCCGCAGCCTGCCCAATGGCTACAGCACCGGCACCTTCCAACAAAGAACCTACGGGGTAACCAGCTCTTCGTCAGCCGATGGCCGGCGCTACAAACTCTATGCGGAAGAGCTTGGCGGCGACGACTTTGTCAGCCTGAATGTATACCTGCCAACCAACGGTGCACCACTGCTGAAACCGTGCGAAATGCCCGCCGAAAAAGTTATCGACTTCGTGCTCGGCTACCAGCCACTTACTGGCGAATAGGCACTGTTCACCCCGAAAAATGGGCATCCGGTCACAGTACGCCCAAATATGCGGCGCTTAACGCTTACAAACGCCGCATATCGGGTTACACTCAGCTAACGGGGAATAAAACGAGTTAAACCTATGTCTGAACGTGTGCAGTTTGCGGTGGTCGGTTCCGGCCCTGGCGGTATGAGTGCAGCGGCGCATTGCGCCAAGTTAGGCCTTTCGCATGTCTTGCTGGAATCGACTCCGGCCCACTCCAACACCATTCAGCGCTACCAAAAAGGTAAGCACGTAATGGCAGAGCCAGGGGTGTTGCCACTGCGTAGCGAGCTGGAATTTGCAGCAGGCACTCGCGAACACATACTGGAACGCTGGCTGGAAGGCATGAACGACGTTGGCGTAAACCTTCAATACGACAGCGAAGTCGCTGGTATCAGTGGCCAAAAAGGCGATTTCACCATTGCCCTTAAGAATGGCGACACGGTGAAATCCGAGTTTGTCGTTCTGGGTATTGGCATGCAAGGCAACCCGCGCCAACTCGGCGTGGACGGTGACGACTTGCCCTTCGTGCAATACACCCTCGATGACCCCGACGAATACAACGACGAACACATTGTAGTAGTGGGCGCGGGCGACGCGGCGATAGAAAACGCTATCGCACTAGCAAAAAACAACACCGTTTACATCATTAACCGCAGCGACGAATTTTCTCGTATTAAAGACGGCAACCTGAACCTCATCCTCGGTGCCATCAAAGCTGAAAAGATTCAGTGCTTCTATCAAACCAATGTTGGCTCGGTAAATACCGATAGCGACCACGCTGGCAGCATTGTTTTAAAAACCCCGCAAGGCGACACGCCGGTTCCCTGTGACCGCATTATCGCTCGCCTGGGCGCTATTCCGCCGCGCAAATTTGTTGAAGACTGCGGCATCGAATTCCCGTCGGAAGACCGCACTGCCATTCCGCAGCTCAGCTCGCATTATGAATCGAACGTACCTGGCCTGTATATCGTCGGTGCATTAGGCGGTTACCCGCTCATCAAACAGGCGATGAATCAGGGCTATGAGGTTGTTGAATACGCCTTAGGCAACGATATTGAACCGGCAGATAACCCCTTGCTGGCAGCAAAAATCGAACACCTGCCATTCAAGCTGGACGTGGTCGAAACGCTAGCCTTAATTCAGGAACGCGTGCCTATTTTTAGCGAAGTGAATGCGCTGATGTTCCGCGAGCTGATGCTAGAAGGTGAACTTCCCTGCCCGGCGAAAGGTGAGATAATCTTCGAAAAAGATGATTACACCAGCACTTTCTTCGGCATCGTAAACGGCTCCGTAGAAGTAGAGATTGACGACGACCAATGGCTGACGCTTAAGCAAGGCCAGTTCTTCGGCGAAATGGGCCTGATATCGGGCCGCCGTCGCACCGCGACCGTAAAAGCCGGCAGCGATTGCGTGCTCGTCGAAATTCCCCGCCGGGCGATGAAGAAACTCCTAAACTCAGTTGAGAGCGTACAACGCAGCCTCGACGAGGCCTTCATTCTTCGCACCCTGCAAACACGCTTTGCGCCGAACTCTCCTGTTGAAGCGCTACAGCCCATTGCGGCAAAAGCTCAGCTGAAAAAATTCGCGGGCAATGAAATTTTATTTAGCGAAGGCGATGAAGCCGATAGCCTGCACCTTATCCGCTCCGGCTCCATAACGGTGAGCAAAGAGATTGGCGGTCGCGACATAACGCTGAGCTACGTACCGGCCGGCCACTACGTCGGTGAAATGGGCTTGCTTGGCAATACCCAGCGTAGCGCAACCATTAAAGCCAACGTGCCGACCGAAACAATAAGCCTCGATGCTGAAAGCTTTAACGCCCTGCTCAACGAGAACCCGGAACTGCGTCAGGAAGTGAATAAAGAAGTTGCCAGCCGGGTAAAAGCCAACGCAAAAATGGCCTCCCAGCCAGACAGCGGCGACCTGATTACCTTCCTGATGAAACAAGGCTTAGGCGAAGCCACCGACGTACTACTGATTGACGAAGCGCTCTGCGTTGGTTGTGACAACTGCGAAAAAGCCTGCGCCGAAACCCACGAAGGCACCTCACGACTAGACCGCGAGGCTGGCCCGACTTTTGCCAATGTGCACGTCCCCACCAGCTGCCGCCACTGTGAAGACCCACACTGCATGAAAGACTGCCCACCGGATGCAATTCGGCGCGCGCCCAACGGTGAAGTATTCATTCAAAGCAACTGCATTGGCTGCGGCAACTGTGAGCAGAACTGCCCTTACGGCGTTATCCACATGGCCTACCCCGCACCGAAAAAACCCAAGCTATGGCAATGGCTGATGTTCGGTGCCGGCCCCGGCCCCGGTGAAGATAAAGTCTGGAACGCCGCTCAGGACCGCTCTCCGGATGTACAGAAAAAAGCCGTGAAGTGCGATATGTGCAAAGACCAGAAAGGCGGCCCGGCTTGTGTGAGAGCCTGCCCCACAGGTGCGGCTATTCGGATTAGTCCGGAGCAATTGGTGGGGTTGGTCAATCGGGCTTAACCACTAATAGCTCGCCTGCTTAAGTCAGCAGGCAAGCTGACCGTGCCCCCCCCCTGCAACCGTTCAGCCTGAGCCTGTCGAAGGCCTATCCAATTAGCAGTGCTTCGATGGGCTCAGCATGAACGGTTATGGGGTGCTCTATTGTGTGGTTTTCAGTCCAAAACTTAAGCCTTTTGGCGAAATCTTCAAAGCCACAACCACTATCTCACCGCAATTTAGCGAGTCCTCATTCGAGCAAAACACCGGAAGGCCAAATACACCAAGAAAAGCACAACGCTTTTCGCCTATCATCGGTGTACTAATATTCTCGCCGAGTGCCCGGAGCCTTTGCATTGAGTAAATTCAACGAAGATTCACGGGTAAAGATTCCCGCACTGCTGCACCTGACGCGTCTGGGGTACGAGTACCTATCGCTAAAGGGCCAGAGCTGGGACAAGCGCAACAATATATTTCCGGAAATATTCCGCGATAGCGTTGCCCGGATAAACCCTGGTTGCTCAGCAAGCGATGCCGACCGCCTTATCGAAGACATAAATCTGGCATTGCAAAACGAAGATTTAGGCAAAGCGTTTTACACCATGTTAACGGCCCGCTCCGGGCTGCAATTATTCGATTTCGACAACCTCGACAATAACGCTTTCCATGTCGTTACTGAACTCACCTGCGAAAATGGCGACGACAACTTCCGGCCAGATATCACGTTACTCATTAACGGCTTGCCACTGGTATTTATTGAAGTTAAAAAACGACTGAATCGCGGCGGCGTACTGGAAGAACGTAAGCGTATGGAAGTACGCGCAGCCAACCCTAAGTTCAGGCCGTTTATTAACGCCACTCAGCTCATGTTGTTTTCCAACAATATGGAATACGACGACAGCAGCCCCGAGCCCATTCAGGGCGCGTTTTACGCCACCGCCAGCTATGGCGCAGCGCACTTCAACTACTTTCGCGAAGAACACCACAGTTACGCCGAGCTGGCCGATGCCTCTGAAACCACTGAAGATTTTATTCTTGCCGATACCAACCTGGTAAGCATCAAGGGCACCAAAGAGTTCAGCAGCAATAAAGCGCCGGAAACCCCCACCAACCGCCTCTGCAGCTCACTATTAAGCCGCGAGCGGCTAGCGTTTCTGCTGCGTTACAGCATCGCTTATCTCAGCAATATCGATGGCCCCGAAAAACACGTGATGCGTTACCCGCAGCTATTCGCAACCCAGGCTATTGCCAGGAAGCTCAGCGAAGGAGTGCGAAAAGGCATTGTCTGGCATACACAGGGCAGCGGCAAAACCGCGTTGGCATACTACAACGTGCGGTATCTGGCAGATCACTTTCAGCAGCAAGGCATTGTGCCGCGCTTTTACTTTATTGTTGACCGGCTCGACCTGCTCACCCAGGCCAAAACCGAATTTAGCCTGCGCGGGCTGGTGGTACATGTCATCAATTCACGTGACGAATTCGCCCGTGATATTAAAACCAATAGCGTTATCCAGAATGACCGTGGCCTGCAGGAAATCACCGTCGTAAATATTCAAAAATTTAAAGACGATCCTGACGTAATGGCGGCCAGTGATTACGACCTGAACACCCAGCGCATCTACTTCCTTGATGAAGTGCATCGCAGCTACAACCCCAAAGGTAGCTTTCTCGCCAACCTTGAACAGTCAGATCGAAATGCCATAAAAATTGGCCTCACCGGCACGCCACTTATTGGCGACGCGGCGAACTCCAAACAGCTGTTTGGCGATTACTTTCACAAGTACTACTACAACGCCTCAATCGCCGACGGCTACACATTGCGGTTGATGCGTGAAGCCATTGAAACCAGCTATCAGCTCAAACTGCAGCAGATACTGGCCGATCTCGATATACAAAAAGGCGGCATAGAAAAAAAGCAGCTCTACGCCCACCCGCGCTTTGTCACACCTATGCTCGAATACATTCTCGATGACTTCCGCAAGAGCCGGGTTTTTCATAACAACCCGCGTATGGCGGGAATGGTAATTTGCGACTCCTCCGAGCAAGCCAAAGAACTGTACCGGCAGTTTCAGCAACTCGCTGAGAACCCGACTATTGACCCGCAAGCCGCCGCCAGTAACGACCCGCAATACCCGCAGGAGCGAGATCTCGCAGCCGACTCTGACGGTGCCT
>CAJQNE010000015.1 GCA_905479545.1 uncultured Gammaproteobacteria bacterium
GGGCTGCGTTAGTTTTCGTTTTGTTTGGCTGCTGCGAATGCCAACCGGGTATTCACAGCAGGTAATCGGCTGATAGTTCTCGGCTTTTCGCTAATATCCGCTTATCGTACTGGCTGTTTTTCATATTGAGGCTCGTGCGTGACGTTCAAAGTGTCGGTTTTTTTTGGTAGTGGCCTCAGCAATCTACTAAGCTCGCGTGTGCAGGCCGTCCGCCTCAAATGGACTGTCTGCTGTGTTTTTGCGTCCTTTGTGGTTACGCCCCTTGCAGTCGCTTGGGAAACCGATCAATACACCTTGCCTGACAAGCCGCTGGTTGATATCGGGCCGGACGTTAGCCGCTATGTGCTTAACAACCTAAACGAAGCTCTGGCTGAGGTGAATAAAGCCTTAGCGGAATATCCGGCTGAGTTGCAGCGACTCCGTCAGCATCCTTATGCGCAGCGAGGCTATGTTTTAAGTTTTAACCCCCGCTATAGGCATCGTGCCCGGGCTAATGATCTATTGGATTTACGCCGGAGCGTGGTTAAGCGCGAACGAGCGCTGGAAAATTTTTCCAGCGAACCGGGGATTGCGGTTCACATATCGGCAGCGATCGGCCGGCCAATCGCCGTGCAGGAAAAAATTGATGGCATTTTCGGTTTGCCTACTATGTTTTCACCGGAGTGGGCTGAGCGGGCTGATTTTGTCGATACCTATTTCCGGCCGTCGGGCACCGATCATGTCTACGCGTTAGCGGGGTTTCACCGCGGTTTACACGCTGCCTATTTTATTCTTTCGTCTACCATCAATGTTTATGGCATTGAGTTAGGTATGGACAAACTCGGGCACCTGTTCAATGAAGGCTTGGGCTATTACGAGGAATATCTGCAAGCAATTGAGGCCGGATTACAACCACCGCAAGCAGTAGAGAAAGCGATTGAATGGGGCGTACACAGCGAGGCTGGCAGGTTTGGGATTTATGCCAGTGGAGTGTATTCAAATGGCGATTTAGCCGCGAATATCGCCGGGCTGCATTTTTATCTCAATTTGTTTGAGCCGATTCAATTAGCTGGCACTCATCATCCGGCTATCATTGAAAAAGTCGGAGGTCGCTACCGGGTAGCATTACCGTATCGAGACCAGAGCGGTACGTTTATGCAGCGCTTCTTTAGTAACCACATGAACGAAGCGCTGAACCCTTCGCGGTTAGAGGCGTTGCAGTTTTTGGTGATTGGCCCGGCGATTGAAAGTCGCTGTAAGCAGTGGCTTAAGCGCTGGCCGGATCGGGGCAGTGACTGGTATGCGGCTGAAAGGCAGCGACTGCAGCGGTGGTACGGTATTGATTATGGGCACGACAGCAATAACACGTCACCTCTGGACAAGCTGTGCTTCAAGGAACCCGCCGGGAAATAAGGCAGCGGTTCAGTGGTGCTAGCACTTGATCTGGATAAATGCCGGTGTCGCGGTAGGTTCGCCATCGAGCTGTAAAGCGGTTAAACAGCCGCCCCACACACAGCCACTATCTAACATGCTGACACTGCCGCCGCTGGTAGTAATTTGCTGAGCGCCGGCAGTAGACCAATGACCAACGACCAGACGGCTTTCGGCCCAGGCGATTTTTTTGTGGCTATACCAAGGCTGCATTTTAGTATCGCTCGGTGGGTTTTCGGGTGAACCTTTTTCACTCAAATCCATGCGGCCCTTGGGCGTGCAATATCTCAACCGCGTGAGTGCGTTGATGGTAAAACGCCAGCTTTGTAGGTTGTTGGCTTCGGCCAGCTCAGCACTCCATTTTGCGGGCTCGTTACTGTACATATTGTTAAGCAGCCACAGGTAGTTCGTGCCCTGCAGTTGTTCCTCTACCAATCGGGCGGCGGCTTCAGCATCTGCCACTGTCCATTGTGGCGGCAGGCCAGCGTGCAGCATCGTATAACCCAGTTTGGCATCGCTATGAATCAGCGGTTGCTGGCGAAGCCAGTTGAGCAGGGCGTCGCGGTCGGGGGCGACCAGAATGTCATTGAGCGTATCACGACGGCCACTATTGCGGAGGCCATGGGCTACCGCAAGCAAATGTAAATCGTGATTTCCGAGCACCGCAACCGCTGAGCCCTGCATGCACAAATCGCGAACAGCGCGCAGGCATTGTAGCGATTCGTCGCCGCGGTTGATCAGGTCGCCACAGAACCAAAGTTGGTCTTCTGCGGCATTAAAATTAAGTTTTTTGAGTAGTTTTTGCAGCGCGCGATAGCAGCCCTGCAAATCGCCAATGGCATAAACGGCCATTTTGTTCCTGAGCGTGCTTGTGGGTGTGCGCAGGGTACCAGCTGGCTGGTCGTGAGTGTATTACATTATTGCGTCAGATTGCCGTCGCTAGCACGGCAGGTGTCAATGCAGAACTACGTCGTTCGAGCTCAGGGTAAACGGTGAGATGAGCGCCTTAAATTTGCTGCCATCGGCAGACTGCATATTGTAGCTGCCGTGCATGGTGCCCCGCGGCGTGTCGATAACGGCGGCGCTGGTGTAGCGAAAACCTTCGCCCGGTGCCAACTCAGGTTGCTCACCTACCACACCGTCGCCACGTACTTCCTGAACCCGGCCATTAGAATCGGAGATGATCCAATGGCGGCTTAGTAGTTTGGCGTTCAGGTTGCCGTTGTTAACAATAGTAACGGTATAAGAGAAAAAGTACTGGCCATTCTCCGGGTCCGATTGTGGTTCGTTATAGTTACTTTGCACGGTAACTTTAATGGTGTCGCTGATACCCATGATCATGCAATTTCCGTTGTCGTTCGCCGCCGGTGATCGGCCAAGTGAGTCGCATACCGCTAATCATCCAGTCGCACAGCCAGCACATCGCAAGGCGCCGCGTGACGAACGCTATCTTCGGTAGAACCGAAAAGCAGGCTTAGGCCGTGTCGTTCGTGGCTGCCAATAACGATTAAATCGCAGTTGTGCTCGTTGGCCAAACGAATAATCTCGCCTTTTATCGAGCCGGAGCCTAACAACTGTGGGCATTCGTCGAGTTGGTGATCAGCACACCATTTTGTCAGTTTCTGCTCGGCACGGCTGCGCAGCTCGTCGGTGATTTCCAGCGTTCCGGGTAATAAACCCTCACCAATCGGGTCAATCGGGGCGTATTCAACGACATGAGCGACACTTAGCTTAGCGTTAGTGGTTTTCGACAGTGATAGCGCACGTTGAATGACCCGTTCGCAAGGGCTGGAAAAATCGATAGCGGCGAGGACGTGGGAGTACATGGTGGCTCCTTAGGATAGCTGGACTATGGTTTATCTACAGTAGTTCAACCATAGCGATCTGGCCACAGCTATTTCAACTGCAATGTGGTCGGTGAGGATGGGGCGTGAGCTTGGCTGAGTTAGCGAAAATGTGGGGCGGACATCGGTTGGGCCGCATCCCAGGCCTCTCCCAAAGGGAAAGGACGTAATGCGTTATCAGGCAGCGTCGGAAGCATTTGCCAGCCGCACAAACTGCTCGCAGCTGAGCTGTTCCGGGCGCAGTTTCGGGTCTACACCAGCTTCGGCGAATTGCCCCGCGCTAATTAGCCCTTTTAAACTGCTGCTGAGCATTTTCCGGCGCTGGCCAAATGCGCTGCGCACGACGTTAGAAAAATGCTCATAGTTTGTTGCGATTATGGGTTTTTCGGCGTGGGGAATAATGCGAACAATGGCCGAGGTTACTTTCGGGGGCGGGTTAAAGGCACCCGGTGGCACTTTGAATAGCAGTTCGCAGCGGCTGTGGTAATTCAGCATTACCGTCAGTCGCCCGTATTGCTTATTGCCGGGGTCCGCAACCATGCGCTGAACGACTTCGAGCTGCAGCATGAAGTGCATATCAGCGATGGTGACTGGTTGTTCCAGCAGGTGAAACAACAGCGGTGATGAGATGTTGTAAGGCAGGTTGCCAATCAGCCGTAGCGGCGGCGTGAGTGGCAGTGAAGAAAAATCAAAAGCCAGCGCATCGCCTTGATGGATTCGCAGCTCACCATGGCCTGTACAAGCCGCTTGCAGCGGTGGAATGACGTCACGGTCCATCTCCACCACATCTACCGCACCGGCTTTCGCGAGCACCGGCTGGGTCAGCGCGCCCAGTCCCGGGCCGATTTCGATTAGGGGTTGGCCTGGCTTGGGCTTAATCGAGCGGACAATTTTGTCGATGATGTTGCGGTCGTGCAGGAAGTTCTGGCCGAAGCGCTTCTTGGCGCGGTGGCCGGCTTGGTTCGGTGTCGGGCTAGTCGCGTAGGAGGAGTCTGTCATGCGTTCGTCCTTTGGTTCGACAGACGAATAGCGAGAGTGAGCGCTTCTTGCAAGCTGCCTGAATTCGCCTTGCCGCTGCCGGCTAAGTCCAAGGCGGTGCCGTGGTCTACGGAAGTGCGAATAATGGGTAAGCCCAGCGTGACGTTGACAGCGCGGCCGAAGCCAGCGTGCTTGAGCACTGGCAAGCCCTGATCGTGATACATGGCTAAAACGGCATCGGCGGTGTTCAGGTATTTGGCCGTAAACAGCGTGTCGGCGGGCAGCGGGCCAACAATATCGCGACCTTGACGGCGCTGTTGCTCCAGTACCGGCTCAATGATTTCAATTTCTTCGTCGCCAAGATGTCCGCCTTCACCGGCATGCGGGTTTAACCCACAGACCAGAATACGCGGTGCGGCAATGCCGAAATCGCGTTGTAAATCGTGGTGCAGAATGTCTAACGTCTGAGCCAGTCGGCGTGGGGTTATCGCTGCGGCAACATCGCGCAGTGGCAAATGGGTGGTAACTAACGCCACCCTCAACTCTGGCTCGGTGGCTGCGGTGAGCATCATAATCGGTAGCGCGGCACTGCTGCGTTCCGCCAGATACTCTGTGTGGCCTGAAAAGGCATGTCCGGCGTCGTTAATTACTGACTTTTGCACCGGAGCGGTAACCATCGCGGTGAAATCACCACTCAGGCAGCCATCGCAGGCGATATTTAACGTTTCTAATACGTAGCCGGCGTTAGCAGAGTTCAGCTGACCTGCCACGACGGGCTCCGCTAAATCGACAGCTTGCACTGCGAGTTGGCCGGGATGGTGGACGCTGCCAGCGGTGGTAATTTGCAGCGGTAGCCCCAGCAGCCCGGCGCGTTGCTGTAGTAAAGCCGGGTCAGCGATTACCGTTAGCCGGCAGTTGAGAGTTTGCTGCGCGAGCTGCACGCATAAGTCCGGCCCGATGCCGGCAGGTTCGCCGGCAGTAAGCGCGATGTGTGGCATGTTTTCAAAGGTCGGCGAATTCACTCGCTTGGCTGCCAGCTTTTAACCGTAACCTGGCCGTTAACGAATCGCACATAGGCCATCGCCTTGTTGCTCTGCCAAACGGCTTCGGCGCTTTCAAGGCCGCCTAGTCCGCCTAGCGGCCCGAGGTCAATGCTGTTCAGGTCTTTAGGGTTGCCGAGAATACGAACCACGTCGTCGAAGCTCATATTGTTTTCCACTCTATCGAACTGGGCGCGACTGACCGGCTGCGTGCAAGCGGCCAGCAGCATTGCTGCAAACAGCGCTGCTAAAAGGCGTGCTAGCGAAGGTTGGGTTCGTGAGCGCCGTAGGTGAGAAAGTGCGGGCAGTAGATGATTTTGCGGCATGGTACGGCCAGAAAAAAAAGCGGGGACAGGCTATTGTAAACGTCTACTCATAGCCTGTCCCCGCTGATTGTCGTGCTGTGCTTAGCTTTCTGCTATCAGCTTCACATAAGCCTCGTCACGCATGCGGCGCAACCAAAGCTCTAGCTCATCTTGTGATTTACGCTTCGCGAGGATTTTACGGGCCTGGTTACGACGGGCCTGATCCGTGCCGTCGCGCTCGCGGCGATCCTGCAGCTCAATAAT
>CAJQNE010000016.1 GCA_905479545.1 uncultured Gammaproteobacteria bacterium
CGTTTAACCGCCAGCTGCGAGTAACCGGCACCCATTGCTGATTCATAATACGGGTGGCGGTTTGCATTGTGGTTATCGCGCGTTTAAGCACCGAAGTGTAAACAGCGTCGAACTCCAACCCTTCATCGCGCATTAATTCGCCGGCTTTTACAGCTTCGGCGTGGCCGTTTTCAGTTAGTTCAACATCAACCCAACCAGTAAAGCGGTTTTCCAGGTTCCATGTGCTTTGGCCGTGGCGAAGTAATACCAGTTTGGCGCTCATCTGCGTCTCCAGCGAGAAATGTGAAAGGAATAAAGGGCGCGGATTCTAACATGAGCTGCTGCGCTTATTTGCCGCTGTTGGCTCAGGCCTGCGTTGGTGGCGGCTTTGCATTGTTTTGTTGCATTGCGGCATGGACAAAAACGGTGGTAATCCTTACAATTACGAAAATTAAGCCGCGCCACAAAAGAGTGCGGCTTTTTTATGCGGGAGCGCGGCGTAGCCGACTCCCGTTTTGCATATTTGCATGAATGGCAAAACGGGCAGTTCGGAGTAACTCAGGCTAATAACCGGCGGTTACAGCGGTAGCGCATATTTCAGCTTAATCATTATTTAGGAGCGGGCATTGTCGACAGCAGCCATTCTTGTGCTTGAAGACGGTAGCGTGTTTCGCGGCACCTCTATAGGCGCCGAGGGAACCAGCACCGGCGAGGTGGTATTTAATACTGCTATGACGGGGTATCAGGAAATTCTCACTGATCCTTCCTACGCGCGGCAGATGGTGACGTTAACCTATCCGCATATCGGCAGCACCGGCACCACGCCGGAAGATGCTGAATCTGCCAATGTGCATGCGGCCGGCCTGATTGTTCGCGAAGTACCGCGGCCACCCAGCAACTGGCGTAATGAGCAAAGCCTGCCGGATTACCTGCAAGCTAATAACACTGTCGCAATTGCCGATATTGATACCCGTCGACTGACCCGTATTCTGCGCAGCAAAGGCGCGCAACGCGGTTGCATCTTAGCGGGCTCAGGCGATACCGATGGCGGGCTGGCTGCGGCTAAAGCTGAGTTGGAAAAATTCCCCGGCATGAAGGGCATGGACCTCGCCAAAGAAGTGACCGTTAAACAGGCCTACGACTGGAACGACGGCACCTGGCAGTTAGCGCCGGGCGAGCGAGAGCTGGACACGCCTAAGTTCAAGGTCGTAGCTTACGATTTCGGCGTGAAACGCAATATTCTGCGAATTCTTCGCGACAACGGTTGTGCGGTGCATGTCGTCCCGGCGCAAACCCCGGCGGCTGATGTGCTGGCAATGAAGCCCGACGGTGTATTCCTGTCGAATGGCCCCGGTGACCCGGAACCTTGCGATTACGCGATCACCGCGATTAAAGAGCTGTTAGATTCCGGCATTCCGCTGTTTGGTATTTGTTTGGGCCACCAGCTGCTTGGGCTTGCAGCGGGCGCTACCACTGTGAAGATGAAGTTTGGTCACCACGGCGCAAACCATCCGGTGCAGGATTTAGCGACCAACGAAGTAATGATTACCAGTCAGAACCACGGCTTCGCCGTTGACGAAGACAGTCTGCCAGTCAACGTCAAACCGACGCATCGTTCGCTGTTTGACGGGTCGTTGCAAGGTATTGAGCTAACCGATAAACCGGCCTATAGCTTTCAGGGCCACCCTGAAGCCAGCCCCGGCCCGCATGATATTAAGCCGTTGTTTGAGCGCTTTACGGCAATGATGGCGGAAAGAAGTTAAACCACAGATTTCGCAGATTTACACAGATTAAGGGTTGGGTGGTGACGCTCTTATTTGATCTTCGAACTCTGCGAATGTGTGGTTAGAAATTAGACGGCCTGCTGGCCAATAGCGTGTGCGACTGAGCTAAGTTGTCATGCAACGCAAAGATGACTCTCTGTGTAATCTGTGAAATCTGTGGTTAAAAACAAATGCCAAAACGTACAGACCTAAAAAGCATTCTCATCATCGGCGCCGGCCCTATTGTTATCGGTCAGGCCTGTGAGTTCGATTACTCCGGCGCGCAAGCCTGCAAAGCGCTGCGCGATGAGGGCTATCGGGTAATTCTGGTGAACTCAAACCCGGCGACGATCATGACCGACCCTGGCATGGCCGATGCGACTTATATCGAGCCGATTCACTGGGAAAATGTCGCAAAAATTATCGACAAAGAACGCCCCGATGCCGTGCTACCGACGATGGGCGGTCAGACCGCGCTGAACTGCGCGCTCGATCTGGATAAGTATGGCGTACTCGAGAAATACGATGTCGAGATGATCGGTGCGACGCAAGATGCAATCGACATGGCCGAAGATCGGGATCGCTTCAAAAAAGCGATGACCGACATTGGCCTCGACACGCCGATGGCACGCATCGCCCATACCATGGAAGAGGCGCTGGAAGGCCTGAAAGATATTGGCTTCCCGACCATTATTCGCCCCAGCTTCACCATGGGCGGTAGTGGTGGTGGTATCGCCTATAACCGCGACGAGTTCGAAGAGATTATTGCCCGCGGCATAGATATGTCGCCGACCAATGAAGTGTTGTTGGAGCAAAGTGTACTCGGCTGGAAAGAGTATGAGATGGAAGTGGTTCGCGACCATAAAGATAACTGCATCATTATCTGCGCGATCGAAAACTTTGACCCGATGGGCGTGCACACCGGTGATTCAATTACGGTTGCTCCGGCGCAAACGCTAACCGACAAGGAATACCAGATTATGCGGAACGCCTCGCTGGCGGTGCTGCGTAAGATTGGTGTGGATACCGGCGGTTCGAACGTACAGTTTGCGATCAACCCTGAAAACGGCGCAATGATCGTTATCGAGATGAACCCGCGGGTATCACGCTCTTCAGCGTTGGCGTCTAAAGCCACCGGCTTCCCGATTGCCAAAGTCGCGGCAAAATTGGCGGTGGGCTACACGCTGGACGAGTTGCAGAACGATATTACCGGCGGCGCGACCCCGGCTTCGTTTGAGCCGAGCATCGACTACGTTGTTACCAAAATTCCGCGTTTCACCTTCGAAAAATTCCCGGGCGTGGACGCCGGTCTGACGACGCAGATGAAGTCGGTGGGTGAGGTAATGGCGATTGGCCGGAATTTCCAGGAGTCGCTGCAAAAAGCACTGCGCGGTCTGGAAACTGGCAATGATGGCCTTAACCCGAAAGTAGGCGATCTTGAAGGCGATAAGCTGGAAGCCAAGCTGGGCGAAGAGTTATCGAATCCTAAAGAAGACCGAATCTTTTATGTTGCCGATGCGTTTCGCGCTGGCTGGACACAGCAGCAGGTATTTGACGCTTCAAAAATCGACTGGTGGTTCCTCGATCAAATCGAAGAGCTGGTGCAGATGGAGCAAGCCATCGCTGGCAAAGGCCGCGAAGTGCTTACCGAAGCGAAGTTGCGTGAACTGAAGCGGAAAGGTTTTGCCGACAGTCGTATTGCGACAGTTATTGGCGTCAGTGAAAGCGACGTTCGCAATTTGCGGGTCGGTTTTGGCATTCGCCCGGTATTCAAACGAGTTGATTCTTGCGCCGCTGAGTTCGCCACTGAAACGGCTTATATGTATTCCAGCTACGACGAGGAATGCGAAGCTGCGCCGACCAACAACAAAAAAATCATGGTGTTGGGTGGCGGTCCGAACCGGATTGGTCAGGGTATCGAGTTCGACTACTGCTGTGTGCACGCTGCCTTAAGTCTGCGTGAAGATGGTTTTGAAACCATTATGGTCAACTGCAACCCGGAAACGGTTTCGACCGACTATGACACTTCTGATCGTTTGTACTTTGAACCATTAACGTTCGAAGACGTGATGGAGGTGATTGATCTCGAGCAGCCTTTTGGCGTAATTGTGCAGTACGGTGGGCAAACTCCGTTGAAATTGGCTCGCGCTTTGGAAGCTGCTGGCGCACCCATTATCGGCACCAGTCCGGACTCAATTGACCTCGCTGAAGACCGTGAGCGTTTCCAGCAGCTTATTGACGACGTGAAGCTGTTGCAGCCGCCGAACCGAACTGCCCGCGAAGAAGAGCAAGCAGTAGGTTTGGCTGAAGAAATTGGATACCCGCAGGTGGTTCGCCCGAGCTATGTA
>CAJQNE010000017.1 GCA_905479545.1 uncultured Gammaproteobacteria bacterium
AATAAGGCCCGGTGGTCGCCAAACTACCGTCTTTGTGAATGACGCCTGCGGCCCAGCTACGCAAGCCCATGCCGGTTGCCAATAAAGCGATGGCCACCGCGGCGCGGCCGGTAATCGGCCACAACCCCAGTGGCGTCCAGCCGAAAATAACAGCGATGAAAAGCAGTCCGGCCAGCAGCCACCACATCAACCGCATCCGGTTGCGAACCGTCCAGCCCCATTTACCGCTGAATTCTGCTTGGTTTTTATTCGATGGCATCGCTGACTGTCTTTGCTTGTAATCGTTGGCAATAAAGGGCTTCGCGGCAGGCTGCGCTAAAGCAAATAGGCCACAATTCACGTATGCTAGCACCCCTTACCAACCCAACAATCGAAAAAACATGACACCGCGCATAGCCAGCGTTGAACGCAATACGCTAGAAACGAAGATATCCGTAACGATTAACCTCGATGGCACCGGCAAGCGCGAGCTTGATACCGGCATTCCATTCTTCGATCACATGCTCGACCAAATTGCCCGTCACGGCTTGTTCGATATGACGATTAAAGCCGATGGTGATCTGGAAATTGACGACCACCACACGGTTGAAGACGTTGGCATTACCGTTGGGCAGGCATTTGCCAAAGCAGTTGGCGATAAAAAAGGTCTGATTCGATACGGCCACGCTTATTGCCCGCTGGACGAAGCATTGTCGCGCGTTGTGATGGACCTCTCGGGTCGCCCCGGTTTGGAGTACGAAGTCGATTACCCGCGTGCGGTAGTCGGTGGTTTTGATGTGGATTTGATTCGCGAGTTCTTCCAGGGCTTCGTTAATCACGCCAATGTCACCATGCACATCGACAACCTCAAAGGCCGCAACGCCCACCACATTGCCGAGACTATTTTTAAAGCCTGCGGCAAAACCATGCGCATGTGCGTAGAACGTGATGCACGGGCCGGCGACATAATGCCGTCGACCAAAGGCGTGCTCTAACACTCTCTACCGACCTTTCAATTAGCTTTTAAGACTCCCACTATGGCCAGCATTGGCATTATTGATTACGGCATGGGCAACCTGCACTCGGCGGCGAAAGCGCTTGAGCACGCAGCGCCCGGTAGCCGCGTGTTCGTTTCTGGCGACCGTAAAAAACTCGCCCAAGCCGATCGCCTGGTATTGCCGGGTGTTGGCGGGGTACGTGATTGCATGAGCGCTCTGCTGGAAACCGGCATGAACGAACTGGTGCGCGAGCAGTTGGGCAAAAAACCTCTGCTAGGCATTTGTGTCGGCATGCAGCTGCTGTTCGACAGCAGCGAGGAAAACGGCGGCACTGATTGCCTTAGCATTGTGCCAGGCGAAGTTAAGCGCTTTCCCAGCGATATATGCGAGCCGCTCGGGCTTAAAATTCCGCACATGGGCTGGAACCAGGTCGCACAACGCTCCCACCCTATGTGGAACGGCATTGCCGACGGCGAGCGCTTTTATTTTGTCCACAGCTACTACTGTTCGCCCGTCGTACCCGAGCGCGCTGCAGGCACCACCGAGCACGGCGTAACCGCTACAGCGGCCATTAGCGACAACCAGCTATTTGCTGTGCAGTTTCACCCGGAAAAAAGTGCCAAAGCTGGCTTACAGCTTCTGGCAAACTTCGCTAACTGGAATGGCGAAGCCACCTAAATAAAATAACGCCAGATAAAAATACAACCAGACCAATTGACTAGAACAACGAGACTTATTGGACAACTACTATGCTGCTAATTCCCGCAATTGATTTAAAGAATGGCACTGCGGTGCGACTTCGCCAAGGCAAGTTCGACGACGTAACGGAGTTCGGCGATCCGGTAGAAATAGCCCGGCGCTGGGTCGATGCCGGCGCCCGACGCATACATCTGGTAGATCTGGATGGTGCACTGGATGGCAAGCCGCAGAACCGTAGCGTTGTTCACGACATTGTTGAAGCCTGCCCCGGCGTGCCCGTGCAAATTGGCGGCGGTATACGTAATGAAGAAACTGTGGCGGCTTATATTGATGCCGGTGTGCAATACGTAATTATTGGTACCCGCGCAGTAACTCACCCACACTTCGTCAACGAGATGTGCCTTCAGTTTCCAGGCCACGTCATCGTCGGCTTAGACGCCAAAGACGGCAAAGTAGCGATTAGCGGCTGGAGCAAGCTGTCAAAACACGACGTGATCGACATGGCTCAGCACTTCGAAGAAGACGGCGTCGCCAGCATCGTTTACACCGATATATCTAAAGACGGCATGATGGATGGCTTCGGCGCAGACTCGACCGTGAAGCTGGCGCAGTCGGTTCGCATTCCGATTATTGCCAGGCGGCGTGACCAGCCTCGACGACGTTCGCAAACTCTGCGCAGTGGAAGAAGAAGGCGTTGCAGGCGCGATTATTGGTCGCGCACTGTACGAAGGCGGCATCGATTTTGCTGAAGCTCAGGATCTGGCTGACGAGCTTGGCAACCCGGATGGCATGTCGTAGTGATCTTTAGAGACATGAAACAAGGCGGCCAAAAGTGGGCGTAGCAAAACGCATTATTCCCTGCCTCGATGTTGACGCCGGTCGCGTGGTCAAAGGCGTTCAGTTTGTCGATATCCGTGACGCGGGCAATCCTGTAGAAGTCGCACGCCGCTATAACGAGCAAGGCGCTGACGAAATCACCTTTCTCGACATTACCGCTTCCAGCGACGATCGCGAAACGATGGTCGAAATGGTTGAGCAGGTTGCCAGCGAAGTGTTTATTCCGCTCACCGTTGGCGGCGGTATTCGTGAACTGGCCGATATTCGAAATATGCTGAATGCCGGTGCCGACAAAGTTGCCATTAACTCAGCCGCG
>CAJQNE010000018.1 GCA_905479545.1 uncultured Gammaproteobacteria bacterium
CACAACGTCAAAGACTCGGTGACCCACGCCGGCCTTACCCGGCCACCATCAACCATTGCCTATATTCAACAATTATTGGCCATGTACCAGTTTTCCAGCCTGTCGTGGCTGCGCCGCATTCGCTGCCCTGCACTGGTATTAACCGGCGACGACGATCCGCTGGTACGCAGCATAAACGGCCGGATTCTCGCCATGCTATTGCCGGACTCGAAACTGCACATCATCCGCGGTGGTGGCCACTTGTTTATGACCATGCGGGCAACTGAAACCGCAAACCTGATTAACGATTTTTTGAGTGTATCGCAGGACTCAGCTCAGGAATTCGGGAATGTACAGCCGGAAATTTAATACTGCCAAAACGCTAAAAGTGGATAATCAATCCTCCAATTAACTATCATCACCAAAAAAGGACGATGTCGATGGCTAAGTTAGGCGTGGCGGTATATGGGGTGGTTAGCTACCTGATTTTTCTGGCGACGTTCGTTTATGTTATCGGTTTTGTTATCGACTTCGGCGTAGCCAAATCGGTTAACGACGGTCCGGCAATGGCTTGGCCGCTGGCGCTACTAATCAACCTTGGCCTACTCGGCCTATTCGCACT
Organism: uncultured Gammaproteobacteria bacterium; assembly: GCA_905479545.1. Lineage (GTDB taxonomy): Bacteria > Pseudomonadota > Gammaproteobacteria > CAJQNE01 > CAJQNE01 > CAJQNE01. The sequence continues at coordinate 602 of CAJQNE010000018.1, forward strand.
GCAGCACACGGTAATGGCACGGCCGGGCTTTAAGCAGATGTGGTCAAAGGTTATGCCACAAGCCGGTGAACGCTCAACCTTCGTACTCGCTTCGAGCATCGCCTTAATTCTGCTGTGCCTGTTCTGGGTGCCGCTGCAGGGCATGCTGTGGTCAGTCTCTGAACCCTGGTTACGGACGGCGCTTTGGGTTGGCTGTGCAGTGGGCTGGGGCCTCGCGCTGGTCAGCACCTTTTTAATAGATCATTTCAGCTTGTTCGGGTTACGCCAGATTTGGAATCACCTCCGCAGCAATCCTGAACAAACGACCATTGAATTCAGAACCCCATTTCTCTATCGCTGGATGCGCCACCCCATGATGACCGGCTTTTTCATCGCCTTCTGGGTTATGCCCGACATGAGCCTGAATCAAGCGCTGTTAGCGGCAGGCTTTTCAATCTACATCGTGCTTGGCACCATGCACGAGGAACGTGGTTTAATCCGGGAGTTCGGTGATCAATACCGTGCTTATATCAACAGCACACCACGCTTTTTTCCGGGACTGAAATTTTAATAGCGTGGGCAGTTGATGTTGATGGAATAGTCCAGCATGCTCGGCATCCACAGTTGAGGTTTCTGACCTGTCGTCATTAACCTGAGCGCCAGCACTACAGTGAACCAGCGAGGGGCAATGATGAGCGATATTCAATCACAGGTTTCCGAAGAAGAATGGCAGATCCGGGTTGACCTTGCGGCGGCCTACCGGCTGGTCGCGATGTTTGGCTGGGATGACCTGGTGTTTACCCACCTGACTGCTCGCGTACCGGGGCCGGATAAGCATTTCCTGATTAACCCTTACGGTTTGATGTTCGACGAAATTACTGCGTCGTCGCTGGTTAAAATCGACGTAGATGGCAATAAGGTAATGGACTCGCCGCACCCGGTAAACCCGGCCGGCTTTACGATACACAGCTGTATTCACGAGGCACGGCAGGATGCGCACTGTGTGATGCACACGCACTCAATTAACGGAGTGGCAGTGTCGGCGCAGAAAAACGGCGTGTTACCGCTGTCTCAGCAATCCATGTTTGTGCTCAGTTCGCTGGCCTACCACGACTATGAAGGCGTGGCATTGAATGAAGCAGAAAAGCCGCGACTGGTTGCCGATTTAGGTGACAGTAATTTCCTGATGCTGCGTAATCACGGCCTACTAACCTGCGCCGCAACACCCGCCGATGCATTCTTGTTTATGTACCTGTTTGATGCGACCTGCATGGTGCAGGTTCGTGCCATGGCTGGCGGTGGCGAGTTAGTGCACGTTGACCAAGCCATTGTTGACGGTATTCAGGCTCAGGCACAGGTAGTTACCAAAGGGCTGGGAGGGCAACTGGCATGGCCCGGACTATTACGCCGTCTGGATCGGCAGAACCCCGGGTATGACACGTAACAGCGAGTGACCGAATACGGTTGGTTACAGCACAATGACTCGCCTTAAACCAGCGGATTAGCGGCAGTAGAGAGATGCCTATGAACGACCTTCTGCAATTTTTTATGGGCCTGCTGGCTGGCAGTGTGCTGTCCGCTATTGTCGCCTATTTTTTTCTACTGAGGGACCACCAGCTGCAGGCCGGCAAGGTTTCGGAAGCGGCTCAACGACTGCCCTATTCTATTGAGCAGGCCTGGCGTTATTTATCGTGCAGTAAGTTAATTAACTGCTATAAAACTCATGAGTCGGAGGCTGGCTACGGCGCTGATGTTGTAACCACAGATGCTCCTGAAATTTCCAGCCACCAGATTATTGCCGACCGCCCCGGTGGAACCGTGTTTATTAACCACGCCGCGGCTCCGCGAAGCCTCGAATATGGCCTAACACCGTTTGAGTCCTCGTATTTTTTCCGGCTCTATAGGCTTAGCGAAAATGAAACACTGATAGTTTGTCGGCGAACCGTTACCCCGGAAGATTTGCTAGACCTGCCCTTCCGCCACAAGCTATTGGCACTGTTTGACCGGACCAGCCCTTATCAACCCCAACAGTTGGCGGCTGTTTCACTCGCCACCATCAGCTACGGCATGCAGCGACATTATGGTTAAGCTATTTACCCAAACCCACGGCCTACCGGATTAGAGCAAACCAGCTCAGTGGTTCAGAACGATCGCGGTTTTGCAGCCTGCCGATATTGCTCCGGGGGCATGCCATGCCAACGTTTAAAAGCGCGCCGGAAAGTCGGGCTATCGTGGTAGTTCAACAGCGTCGCGACGGCCTCATCCTCACTCAGGGTGCCGGGTGGCGGCTATTGCGCTGGTCAACCGGGTTACACAATAGCAACTGACTACAGGCCAGAAATACACTGTTTATTACGCGGGGTTAAGCTCCTCACTGTCTACAAAATATTTCCCAAAGCCTCGCTGCGATAGAACTTAGGAAATAAGCTACCGCAGTATTAATTCACTTTTAATCCGGCTATATCCTTCTAACCCATTCCGTTGTTACGCCGCGCAGTAATATTACACTCCGGAAGACTATTGATAATTTTCACAGTTGTAATCCACACGAATAATCACTCATAAGTAATTGATTATATTTTGATGATGTTCAGAAAAATGACCTAAGAGCGACCCGACCCTTAGCTTTTTGTTTTCTATTGGTTCTCTTTTTGGCAAACTGTTTTTCCATCCTGTTTTGGCTTGGATATGCAGAACGAATTATCAGACAACGAAGCAGCTCCGGTTGCTGAAAGCCATGCAGTACCAACGCGGCAATTAACAGCTGCAGAGCGGCAGCAGTTGTTTTCGCAATTGCAGCAGGCGCAGCAGCCTAAGCAATTTATCAGCAGTAGTTTTGCTGCTCTGGACAGCCAACTCAGTGGCGGTTGGCCGCAGGGTTGTGTAATTGAAATACTGGGCAGTAATGCCCTTCAACCGCTGCTCCCATTACTTAGCACGCTATGCGAGCAGCAGAAGCAGTTGGCCTGGATACAACCACCGTATACGCCTTACCTTCCGGCCTTAGTGAAAAGTGGCTTGGTTGCTGAACAGCAGCTGCTGGTACAACCAGAGAAAAACGGCGATGTGTTCTGGTGCATGGAGCAATTACTTCGCACGGCGGCCTGCGGTGCGGTGCTTTGTTGGCAGGAACCGACCAAGCAACACACGCTGAGACGCTTGCAGCTGGCGGCTGAGGCTGGCGATAGTTTTGCGCTGCTATTTCGTTCTGCGGCGGCACGGCATAAAGCCTCGGCGGCGGCGGTTCGGCTGCTGTTGGAGCGGCATAACGGCAAGCTGTACGGCAAATTATTAAAGGCTCGCGGTGGTGCTCCCGGCCCGGCGGTTTGTTTTGAGCCGGAAACTGCAGAGCAGCAGTCACCCCATGCTACAGAGGCGGCAGACCATGGCATCTGAGCAATTATCGTTTACTGATCTGCTGGTACCTGAGCCTGCAAAAAAACCGGTAGAGAAACCACGGACGAAAACCGCTCTTTCTCTGGTTTCGGCTAAAACGCCATCACTTTCATTATTACCAACCGAACAGCCACGCAATGAATGGCTGTGTATTTACCTGCCGCAGCTGGCTACCGAGGTGTTTGTTCATGATTCGAGCAACCCGGCACTGTTGGTCGTAACTAGCAACGAGCGCGGCAGGCCGGTGGTGCATAACGCCATGCTTACCGCCGTTCAACACGGGATTTATCCCGGCTTAAAATTGCCCTCGGCCTATTCGCTTTGTGCCGATATCGATGTACGCCAACGTCAGCCGGAAAAAGAGCAACAACGACTGGAAGCGCTGGCGGCTTGTCTGTATCAGTTCAGCTCGCAGGTGAGTCTGCAGGCACCGAATAAACTGCTGCTGGAAATTGCTGCCAGCTACAGTCTGTTTGGTGGTAAGCGACAGCTATTGCAGCAAATTCATGCTGAGCTACAACAACAAGGCCACCGGATAAAATTTGCCACCGCCGCGACCCCGCAGGCGGCTGAATGGCTGGCGGAATGGGCACCGGAAGATGGCGATACTACCGTGGCCGGACCAACCAGCTTGCAACAACGCGTCAGTAATTTGCCGCTGCAGGTTTTGCAGCAAGCTAAAACCATTGAGCAACTGCAGCAGCTTGGTTGCCGCTCGCTCAGCGATATGCTGCGCCTGCCACGTGCTGGCCTGGCGCGGCGATTCGGCCCACCACTATTACAGCAACTGGATAGAGCGCTCGGCCACCAGCCTGATCCACGTGAGAGTTATCGCCCGCCGTTAATGTTTGATGAGAAGCTGGAACTGCCTGCCGAACTGGCGACGCTGCAGCAATTCTGGCCGGGGGTGGTAACACTGCTAGAGCGTTTATCGCAATTCTTACAACAGGCCGACCGCTGCACTCGCTGGATACAACTCACTTTAATTCATGGCGACTGCCCCGCCACTATCGTTAACCTGCAATTACTGCGGGCTACCAATAATACTGAGCGGTTGCAGCAGTTACTGCAGGGTCAGCTCGAACGCCTGGCCCTGCCCGCCGCCGTTCGTGAGTTGCGGCTGCAACTTAAACAGATTCAGGCCAGTCGCCCGACCACCAGTGATGGCCTGAATAGTCAAACGGCTGATACTGAAAACTGGTTGGAAACACTCGAACGCCTGCAGCTACGTATTGGTGCGAACCGCGTTCGCGGTATGGCATTGGCTGACAGCCACCAACCTGAACAGGCATGGCGTGCGGTAACGCCTACACTCAGTAACGATTTTAAAACACTACGACAGCAGCGACCTAACTGGTTACTGGACAGGCCGGATGCACTCAGTTTTCATCACTTAAAAGCGCTAACGCTCAGTCAGTACCCAGAGCGTATATCCGGCTGTTGGTGGGAAACCGGCCCGGCAGTAACGCGGGATTATTTTATTGTGCAGCAGCCGGATGGCAGCCGAGACTGGGTCTATCGCAGCCAGCAACATTGGTTCCGGCATGGCCGCTTTAGCTAAGCCAGCGACCGCTGCTCTACCGGCTTACGCCGAACTGCACTGCCTGAGCAATTTCACTTTTCTCCGCGGCGCAGCGCACGCCGACGAGCTGGTGCAGCGCGCTATTGAGCTCGGTTACAGCGCGCTGGCGATAACCGATGAATGCTCAGTCGCTGGT
>CAJQNE010000019.1 GCA_905479545.1 uncultured Gammaproteobacteria bacterium
GTGGCAAACACGATGCAATCAAATTCGTGCTCCAGGCCTTCCGCGGTGCGAATGCCTTTCTCCGACAGTGTCGCAATCGGCCAGGTAATAAGTTCGCAGTTATCTTGTTGCAATGCAGGGTAGTAGTCGCTGCTCATCAGCACGCGCTTACAGCCGATCCGGAAATCCGGGGTGAGCTGGCGGCGCAGCCATGGGTCTTTAACCGTGGCTTTCAGATAGCGTTTGGCAAGGCGCTCTACTAGTTTGGTTGCTGGTGTATCCCAAATAACCGCTGCGGCAGCGGCTTCGTGGCCATAAAATAGCACTTGACGTAAGGCAGATTGAGTGACCGGAAAACGACGGAATAGCTGTTTTTGCCATTCAGTACGCTGCAAATTAAGCCGTGGCAACACCCAGCCCGGGGTGCGTTGGAATACTTTTACCTGCGCGGCGGTTTTCACCAGCTCGGGAACAATCTGCACTCCACTAGCACCGGTGCCGACGACCGCGACGCGTTTGCCACTGAAGTCGTAATCGTGGTTCCAGCGAGCGCTGTGAATTTTTTCGCCGCGGAATGAATCGATGCCCGGTATGTTCGGTAGGCTGGCGTTAGAAAGCGGGCCCTGAGCCATAATGACAGAGCGGGCTTTATAGCTGTCACCGTCGGTATCAATATTCCAGATACCGGTGGCCTCATCGTAAGCCGCTTCAATCACGTTGCTATTAAAGTGGATTAGCGGCGTCAGTTCGAATTGTTCGACCATACTGTGAATATAGCCGAGAATATCTTTGCTGCCGGAGTAACTGCTTTGCCAATCCGGGTTTTTTACAAATGAGTAGGAATACAAGTTGCTCGGAATATCGCAGGCTGCGCCGGGGTATTGGTTGTCGCGCCAGGTTCCGCCGACAGCGCTATTACGCTCAAGAATGACGATGTTGTTAATGCCTTGCTGTCGCAGGCGAATAGCAGCGCCTATGCCAGCAAAGCCAGCACCGATAATGAGTGTGTTGTAAATAGGTATGTTTTTTTCGACGCGAGCGTTCATACGGTCGGTCTCCAGGTCAGTTGTTTAAACCAAGTAGGTAAGGGGCGCAGTAAGCGGCGCGGATAGTGGTCGCTGAGCTTCACCAAAGCGTCTACCGGTCGGTGGTAAAAATGGTTGCCCCGATTAATCACTATTTCGCCGTGATGGGCGATGACCTGGAACCAGGGGTTGCGACGACCGTACTTCGTATTGCCGATTTTTTTGTATTTCCTCATCGCGCCGGTGAGCTTTTCTTCGGGTAGGCCAAGGGAGATAACGTTGTCGCGCATGCGATTAAGCAGGGGTAAGTAAGCGAGGAATCCGATCAGTAGCTTTGGGTTTAACGCCGTGCCCACTGCTTTGATGCCGTTCCTGTAAATCGGGCCATGACCCAGCATCTCGAGCACGTGAAAGTCGATACCCAAGTGACGTGCTTCGTCAGCATTGATTTTTTTGAACGCCTCGTGGCACACCGGGTCGTCGACTGTTTCGAGTAGGAATTTGCATAGCGCACCGTCCAACGCGATTTCCAGCATCGGGATTACCGAGCCCAATACCGCCAATGGTTGGTCGTCGGCGTAGGTATCCAGCCAGTCGACAACCAGACGGATGTTGATATTCGGCTCCGGGAGCTCGTCACCATCCAGCATGCCCCAACGCTTCATCAATGCCAGTTCAGCATTTGCATGGCGTTGCTCTTCGGCATGAAAGTAAGTGTAAATTTCTTTTAGCGTGTCATCGGGGGCTTTTTTAGCCATTGCCGCAAAACCGCGAGCTCCAACATGTTCAATCCACATGAGGTCAGCCATAAACGGTTTCAGTTTGGCGTATAGCTCCGGGTTTTCTGTCACCAGTTCAGCACCCGGAGCGTCCCAGTCAATATCAGCCAATGCCCACTGCGAATCTTTAATTTTCGCCAGCATGACTTCGGTGTTAAGTTGCATGAATTAGCTCCGGCTTAACTCGCTGCTTTCGCGCGAGTTTTAGTTTGTGAGAGGTTCACTACAGTGTTGTCAGTGGGTACGTTAGCTGCCGCTGGTTTTCGCCGATCGGCTAGCCGGGCCATCAAACGAGTGCCAGTGAGGTAAGCATTCGGTGCATGGCGCTTAATGTTCCAAATAAGTTTGGCTTCAATTTGAGGTACAACGTAGAGCTGTTGATGGTCGAGAGCGTCAAGCGACTGTTTCACGATTTTTGCGGGTGAGCGCCCGGTGAGCGCAACAGCCCTGTTAGCGATACCAGCGTTTTGTCCGGCAATCAGGCCGTCGCTAACAATGTTGGTTTTTACAAAAGTAGGGCAGAGCGCTGATACGGCCACGCCGCTGCCAGCCATTTCGGCGGCAAGTGTTTCACTCAGCGCGAGTGCGCCGGCTTTGCTGACGTTGTAAGCGCTCATTAGAGGGGCCGCCGAGAATCCCGCCGTGGAGCAAACGTTAATGATTCCACCGCGGCCAAGTCGGCGCAGTCGTGGTGCAAACACATGACAGCCATTAATCACGCCCCAGAGGTTTACATCAATAGTCGCTTTCCAGTCGGCCATGCTGGTGTCGCCCACCACATCGCCACCGGTGCCAATACCGGCGTTATTAATCACCAGCGATGCCGGGCCGCCGAAAAATTTCTCAGCGTCTTTAGCCAGCTTCTCGACTTGAGTGAGCTTGCTGACATCGCAGCGTGTAGCCCAGGCCTTGCCTCCTTTGGCAGGAGCGGCTGATGCTTCGATCATTGCCACCGTTTCTGCCGCTGCTTTCAGGTTAATGTCAGCACACACGACTGCGCCGCCGCGGTGGGCTAATTCAAGCGCGTACGCCCGGCCAATGCCGCTGCCTGCGCCAGTTACCACCGCATTGCAGGTGTAGCTGGTTCGGTTGTTGTTATTGGCGACCAAGCGGTCGGTAAGTCGTTGACGTAATCCCACGATAAATGGCCTGCTCAAAATTAAGGAGCTAACAATTTACCTTCTTATTGTAACATTAGTCAATGTAACTATAGAAAATGATTCAAGTCGAGTGTTCCAGTTGGGTTGGATTTTTCTGCGGCCCATTTTTATTACATAAGGCAAGCTAAGCTGCACCAACGCTTGTACGGTTAACCCATTTGGGTTGACCTTGTTGGGTTGATTGAATAAGCTATGAGTCATATGTTGACGAACGGCTGACGAAATGGCTATTTCTGCCACTGTTTTGCGATCCAAAAGAACTCAAACAACGGTCGACGTTAGCGACAGCGAAGTGCCTGAGTTGTTAGTGAATAAAGCCATTGAGTTATATGGCGAGCGTGGCTGTCACGCCGTGTCAGCTCGCGAAATTATTCGGCAGGCGGGTGTGCTCAACGAGGCTGCCGTGCGTTATTACTTTGGTAATAAACAGGGCCTGCTAAACGCGTGCATGGTCTCTATAGCGGCTGAGTCAGAGTCTATTTTTGCCAGCCGCTGGGCCGGCTTGCAGCAACGCCGTGACGCCAATGAAACGACTACTGTGCGCTCGGTAGTAACTGCTTTGCTTGGCGGAATGATTACCCTGCATTCCCAACACCCCAATGCAGTGAACCTAATGGCGCGGATGATTCGCGAAGAGGGGGAAGCCGGACAAGATATGTTGCTTGCAGGGTTTTCACCAACAATAGAGCGTTTCGAGCGGGAGCTGGTTGAGTTGCTGCCCGGGAAATCGCCCAAGGCGCTGCGCCTGCATTCATTTTTGGCCATTAACAACATCGTTAATGGCTTGGTTGATATGAAATTACTCGAACGTTTAAAACCGGTGGACGAGGGATCTACACACTTTCAGCTACAAGCTGACGAGTTAATGAACGGCTTCATTGATTACGTGAGTGCTGGTGTAAGTGCGAATTCGGATATTTAGCATTTCCTGAAACATAAAAAGATAACTAAAACAGAAAAATTAAATTATTAGCGTTCGGAACGCTAAACAAATGACCCGCTGCGGCGGAGGGGCAGAGCATGAAATATTTAGCGACAGGCAAGGTGGCCGGCAGCCATGGTACTCATCGGCAATCGACAACTTGTGGCGCGCCGCTGGTTGTCGCTTTATTCAGTTTGCTATTGCTGATGTCAGCCTGTGGCGGCGGTAGTAGCCCCGGCGTTTCGGGCGGCGACTCCGGCGCTAACGGTGGGAATGCCGGTAACCCTAATATCGGCAATCCGAATGGTTCGGATACCGATGGCCCCGGTGGTAGCGACCCTGAAGACCCGGGCTTTCGTCGCGATTGTTTCTGGGTTAGCCAAACCGATCCGAGTGTGCAAAACACGCTTTATCCTGATGCGTTTGCTACCTATTGGACCGCCAGCTTCGACATACCGGTGGGCGGAAAAGTGCTGCTTAAAGGCGAATATCCTTATGCTCGCTATAGCTCACTGCATATCTATAACCCAATACTGCAGCCATTGGATGCTATCGCCGATGTTGAGTTAGTGCCGGATGCGGGGTCGGTGAATGTTGCGCTGGCAGGGGCGGATCGCACTGCGACTAATCGCTCGTGGACTGCACAAGTACTAGCTGCCGTGCCACCCGAAAATATTAACGACCGGGAAGGCAACACGCTCTACAGCTTCCAGGGCCGCGATGGCAATAATGCCCCGTCTCAAAAAGCGAACGTAATCTATCGGGTATACATCGAGGATAACGGTCGTGACGTCAGCGGCGATGTGGGTTTGCCAACCGTTGTTTTGGTAGACGCTACCGGCAATGAAACCACGGGCACTGACGCTTGCTCTGCCGCCACTGATTTACCGTCTCCTGGTACGCTAAATGATATTCGCCAAGGTGATGACCCTGTTTCTACCGTGCCATCCAGTGCTGCGTTCGACACCTTCACCATCAGCTGGCTAAGGTTCTTTAACTTTCAGGGCTCTCAGGCGAATCGCTTTAACTCCACACCGGCGGGTGCGCCACTAATCGCCAGTCCGTTGAATTCAACTAATAGTGCTGGCGGTTTCGCCAGTAATGTCCACAACGCCTATATATATGCCCAGTTAAACCATGGTGCTGAAGACAATAACCCACTAACAAGGCTCGTTGGCGCGTTTGAAATGCAAGTGCCAACAACTCCGAATACGGTTAATGGCAACACGGTGATGGGTAGTGCTGACATGCGCTATTGGTCGATTACCACCAATGAAAATAACCAGCAAGCATTCGTAGACGGGGTTTATGACGAAGACTCCGTGGCGCCGTTACGGGTAGGTGTTAGTGGTGAAAATGAGTTGGACCCGACCGCAGCTAACCGCCGGATATTCCTCGTTAGCCGCCCGGGTGAGGAGCGGCCGAGCAACGCGACGGCTGAGTGTGGCGTAAACTGGCTCAGCTGGGGATTTGCCACGCACAGTATTCTAATACTGCGAAATATGTTGTCAGAAAACGCCTTCAAACAAGCAGTTCAGCAAATTCCGCCGCTTCCCGGAGAGTGCGAAGAGCCGGTTATGAATCCGAACTACTCGGCGGTCAATTTTACGGCGGGTACAGCGCAAAATGACGCCGGTTCGTTTTTTCCGTATGGCACGCATATGACCAAAGTGGAATTCGAAGCCCTTGGCTGCCCGGTCGCCTCTGGCGCTATAAGCAATATTTCGGTGCAGAGAAACCGCACTGATTGTGAGCCCAACGAGCCTTAGTACACGGTTGAGCAATACTCAGTCCTGCAAATGTTCGAACAGTGAGATATGCGGTTGTGGCTGCGTTTTAAAGGTCTAACTATTTTGTGACGATGAACACAGTAACTTACTAGTTAATACGTAGAATAATCAGATATTTAAATGTGTCGGTAGAGTGTTTCTGCCGGTAAAACTAGTCGTTAAAAACGGTATACGCGCGGTGTTCGGTATGAAGGCACTGTCGGCTGTAGCAGCCGCATCAATTCCAGTTTTGTTGTTAGTCGCTTTAATCGAGCGGCTGACTTTTGTATTTTCCAGTGGCTTAGCCAAAGTTATTTGTGGCGAGCGTTACATGCGGCCGCACGACGGCATTATTGGCGAGCATTCATGCGGGTTTGACGCCGATGTTTATTTTATTGCAGGTTTGGCTATGCTCATTACCGCCGTGATGGTGGTGTTGCTGTTAAGTATCGGCCACCAGCGGAGGTTTACGCGGTAACTGGGCGCAAACCCAGTACGGCTTAAATTGTTTCCACTAGCAGCGTAGCGCCATCAACTCCAACCACTTTAACGGTGCTACCTGCAGCGCAGTCTGGCCCTGCAACACGCCAGCTGGTATCGCCAATAACGACCCGGCCAATGCCGTTACTGATGCCGTCAGGGCTGATAAATTCACGTCCTAAATAATGGCCGGAACGTGCATTTAAACCGGGTTGTTCGGTAAGCGTAGGGTGTTTTTGCAGACGAATACGCCAAAGCAGTAACGCCGCGACTGAAACCACTGCAAAAATTATTAGCTGCCAATGCCAGTACATTTCGGGCGACAGCCATAAGGCGATGCCGGTAGCCACTGCGCCAATACCGAACCACATGAGTATAAAGCCTGGAATAAGCGCTTCGCTGGCAATCAGCACCAAGCCTATCGCCAGCCAGTGCCAGGCAGTCATCGGCCATAACCAATCAGCCATTACGCTGATCCACCATTAGTCCGGCCCGTTAGTGTGCCGCCGGTTTTTCCAACCAGCTCGCTAATGCCGCCAAGGGCACCGATTACACCGCCAGCATCCAATGGCATAAATACTAATTTTTCGTTCGGTGCGGTAGCGATAGCCTGCAGCGATTTAATGTAGTCCTGCGCGACAAAGTAGTTTAGCGCCTGCACATTACCTTCGGAGACAGCGACCGACACCATTCGGGTCGCTTCGGCTTCAGCCGCTGCTTCACGCTCGCGGGCTTCGGCATCGCGGAAAGCCGCTTCGCGGCGGCCTTCGGCTTCCAGCATTACCGCTTGTTTGGAACCCTCGGCCCGCAGCACGGCGGATTTTTTATCGCCCTCAGCTTCCAAAATTTGGGCCCGGCGGGTGCGCTCGGCTTTCATCTGCCGACCCATCGCTTCTACCAAATCTGCGGGTGGCGAAATATCGCGAATTTCTACCCGTGTCACCTTAATACCCCATGGGTTGGTGGCTTCATCAATGACACCAAGGAGTCGCGAATTGATGGAGTCACGGTTCGACAGCAGCTCGTCAAGGTCCATCGAGCCCAATACCGAGCGGATGTTCGTCATCGATAGATTCACAATGGCGCGCTCGAGGTGGTTCACCTCATAAGCGGCTTTTGGCGCGTCCAATACCTGATAAAAAACAACTCCGTCGGCCGTCACCTGTGCGTTGTCGCGGGTAATAACTTCCTGCGAAGAAATGTCGAGTACTTGCTCCATCATATTGATCTTGCGAGCGATTTTGTCGACAAATGGCACGATGAAATGTAGCCCCGGCGTGAGTGTTCGGGTGTACTTACCAAACCGCTCGACGGTGTAGTGCATGCCTTGCGATACTGTTTTTACGCTTTGGCTAACGATAACCAAAGCGAGAAATACCACGGCATAAATGAAGTAGTTGTCCATGGTGTGCTCCTAGAATATGTGTTGGCTGAATTTAGCAGTGGTAACCGGTTACGCCTAGTGTTTTATCCGCGACCACCAAAATAAGGTCAGCTGAGTAAGCTGGCATGGGTGTTGCTGCAGGCTGCGCTAGCCACTCT
>CAJQNE010000020.1 GCA_905479545.1 uncultured Gammaproteobacteria bacterium
AGAATCCACCGAGACAACGAATCGCTGCCGGAATGGACGTTTCCGTTGCATACCGAGCAGCTGGATATTTTGTTCCATTGGGTGCATGCGTTAGCTGGGAGTGAATTTTCGCTTAGCGGCAGGGCCGGTCATTCATGATGAATTTTTCGGGGCTAAACGCGAGTCGGGTGGACGGTTATTTACGCCGCTTGGGTGTTAATAATGTTCAACACACTGTGGCCGGGCTTACTGAATTGCAGTCCTCGCATTTAATGGCAGTGCCCTTTCACAATCTGCAGTTGCTGGCTAACGATGGACGTCGACATGCATTACCGCCGTTGGAGCAGGTGGTCGACCAGGCGATTGCCGGAGAAGGTGGTAATTGTGACCGCACTACGCCACCTTTTGCGGCTTTGCTGAGTGCCGTTGGTTTTGATGCCCAGTTGGCTGCCGCCCGTGTTCGGCATGATGGCGATCATTTTGTTAGCTTGGTGCAGTTGGACGGGCAATGTTTTCTCTGCGACGTCGGTAATGGCCAACCTTATTTACAACCGTGGCGGTTGGACGGCGATGTTCAGCGACAGACGCATTGCGGTTGGCAATTTCGCTTTGACCCCGCTGCGGCTGGCGGTCCAACGCTATATCGGCGACTGACTGATGGTTCGTGGAAGACCGTCTACGAGGTAGATCCTAAGCCGCGCCTGTATCGTGATTTTGCGCCGATGGTTGAACGCCACTATAGTCAGCCGGGGTTCGGCCCATTTTTGTCTGGTTTGCGGGCCGTTTCAATTCAAGCAAAGCAAGTGCTAATACTGCGGGACAAAGCTTACGAACGGCATAACCGGCTTGGCATGTTTCAGCGGCCCGTTTTTGACAGGGCTGGGTTTGAAGCGCTTTTGACCGAGCGTTTTAAACTAATGCCGTCGTTGGTGGGTTCAGCACTGGATGCTGTGGAGAAAAGGCCAGGGTCTTTGCTATCCCGAAAAACGCCCGGATGGTGGTCATTAGGTGTCGGTGAAATAAGTGGCTGTAAACGAAAAGAAAATAAGATAATACCGCTCCCTGAAAAACCACTGTCCGCTGTAAAAGTACCGGATATCCTCGTCTCATTGGCCAGCACTGGCCGTTATTGTTCGGTGCAACGGTTGCTCGATTCGCTGGAACGGGAAGTGGCTGAATCAGGCTATCCGGGCAAGGTCGGTGTGTTATTGATTGATAATTCCGAGCTAACTTCTGATACCACGACAGACAATACTGTTGGTAAGCCACGAGCAACATTGTCTGTTGGCCCTCATGTTAAATTGCACCGACAACACATTAGTGATTTTCAGCATGAATTGAGCCGTTCAGCTCAACTTGGTTTGCTGCCACCAATACCTGCACAGCTGCCGATGGCGATTGGGCACGCACGGGAAGCCCAGCTAGCCGCACTGGCCCAGCACTTAAAAGCCCCTTACGCTGAATTGCCGCACCCGGATCAACGGCCGACGTTGGTGTGGATGGTAGATGACGACATCCGCTTCGAACAGCTTGATTCATTAGGTCATTCGGGTCGTCGTACCAATTTGTTATTTAGGGCGGCTCGTTACTGGGCCTCGATGCCTGCTTGTTCAGTGGTATTAGGCGGTTTTGAGGGTGACCCACCAACGCCTGCGTTGGATGGCTTGCAAGGGCAGCTAAGTGATGTGGTGTCGAATTTGAAGCGGTTATTGTCAGTCGGGCCTGCTGCCACGTGGCAGCCGCAAAACCAACCGTCGTATCAGCAGGATGCTCACTATGACTTTGCGGCTAGCCAGGCCGGTAGTAACAGCGGCGCATGGCCGTTTGCTAAGCATCGTGCAGGTGAGTCAACGTCGGCGGTAGCACTGGCGCTGCTGCAGTCGTTACCTAGGTTGCTCGATGGTCATTTGCTTACGCGCTTGCCACGCTGGGACGGCTCGGAAAGCATGCCATGTCGTTCGCTCAGGCGAGGTGGTAATACCTTGTTTTTAGATTTCGACACGATTTTTCGTTGGCCAACACCTGCTCTGCAATGCGCAGATGGCGTGGTGACCCGCCGAGCTGACACGTTGTGGGCAACGCTCGCTGCAATGGACTCTCAGGCTGATATTTTTGAATGTACTCTGCCTGTATTGCACGACAGGCAAGGCCAAGCCCGCGATCAGGCGGGCGAGTGTTCAGCCGCTGCAGCAGCTGCGTCGACAACCGCTCAAGTAAGGGGCGTCGCGTTAGCGCGGGCTCTGGCAACTAATACTGCTGTCGCGGCAGAGCTTACCAAGCGCGAAACCATGGTTTGCGATCAGCGCCAGTCTGTCAATGAGCAATTGCAGCAATTGCCGGCGCAAATGTCGGGTTTACGGGAATGGCATGACCCTGTCATCAACGAAGCCATGAACAAGGCACTGGCAGCGTTGCAATGTTTACAGCAACGGGTGAGTGATTCGAAACCGATAGCAGGGGATTCACAAGAGCTCGATGACTTTCTTCAGCAGTTGCCTGCTCGTGTAAAGCGTTGGCAGGCAAACTGGTGAAAGTTCTGGTTACCGGTGCTTGGTTCGACGATGAAGGTGACGCAGTGGTCTGGCTCGTTGATTTTTCTACGGGCACAGCCGAGGTCTGGTTGAATTGGTTGCCGCCGGAAAATCTTCGGGTTGCGCGCCGAGGCTTTGCCGGGGGGGATCTTAATGCGGACGCCAGTGAACTCTATGTGGCAGCTCACGCTGCAGTGGTTAGAATTAGTTTGGACAAGGCTGCAGTAACTGGTGTGATGCATCAGCCCTGCATGAACGATTTACATCATGTCACGGTTGCCAGAGAGCGCCTGCTGGTTGCCAATACTGGTTTATCGGCCGTTGAAGTGTTTGGTGTAGACGGGCGTTTTGTAGGCAGTCATTCCATGTTGCCCGCTTGGCTAAACCAGCGCCGGCAAGTGGGTGAGCAATGGCCAGAAGTTGATAGTTATCTTGTGCCGGGCTGGGATAGTCAAGCCGAAGACAATGTGCGAGGAGAGCCTGTATCTGGCTCGGATAGAGACCCGTATTTTTCGACTGACCGAACGTCACGACCTTTTCATCAATGTCATCTTCCTGATTATTTACATATTAACCATGTGGCAGCAATCGGGCATCGCTGGTTTGCCACCTGTTTCGCTGATGGTAGCTTGCGTGACGTGCTTACCGGAGATGTAGTTAGGCAGTTTCCGGGCAAGTATTTGCACGACGGTAACCTGCATGGTGATAGTTTTTGGTTAACCAGTATTGATGGCTTTTTACTGGAGCTTGATGCAACTGATTTGGTTGAGCGTCGCCGAATTGATGTGTTTTCTCAGGGGCATCATGGATGGTGCCGTGGGCTCGCAGTAACGGACAGCTATCTTGTCGTGGGGTTAACCGAAGTTCGGCTAAGTTCAATGCCACAGCATCATTGGTCAAGCTATCCCGTCGCCAGCAGTGAAACCAGCGTATTGCTAATAGAACGTAGTACGGGCAAGTTACTTCAGCGGGTTAACTTGAGCAATGGAGCCAGGCACAGCAAGCTCTATAGCGTATTGCCCGTTCCTGAAAATAGCGCGGGAGGCATGTGTTGATGGAGGCTTTGAAACAAGGTGAATACGCGACCTGCGTCGCCCGTCGGCCAGTGATTGCTGTTGTGGGAGGATTCCGGGCATCTGAGCCGCTATTGCAGGCTTCAGAGGAGCTTGGGAAACTTTTGGTTAACGCTGGTTTTCGTGTGGCAACCGGTGGTCTGGGTGGCGTTATGGAGGCTGCATCACGAGGGGCCAGGCAGGCAACCTGCTGGAGTGATGGCGTGGTCATCGGTGTTCTGCCGACACTCGATGCAGATTCTGCTAATCAGTATGTCGACTTGGCTATCCCTACCGGCATGAATTTTGCCCGCAACGTGGTTTTGGTAGCAATGGCTGATGTGGTTGTGGCCGTCGGCGGCGGCGCCGGTACACTTAGCGAGATAGCCTTGGCATGGCAGCATGGAAAACCTGTTGTTGCTTTAGATAAAGGCGAAGGCTGGAGCTCCCGTTTAGCCGGTGAGCAGTTGGATCACAGGCGACCGGATATTATTCATCGTGCGGGAACTGCAGATGAAGCTGTTGAGGCAACAATGCGGCTTATTGGAAGCCTGCCAGCATGCAATGGTTTTTTGTCATAAAAAACAGCCCCAAGAATGTAAAGTCATGAGTACTAAACTATTAATGTTGCACCGCGTGCAGGATGAAACGCCGATGGCGTTTGGCTTGCCCGATTGTTATCGTCTTCGTGGGACATCATTGACACCCTCCGAGTTTAGTCAGCTGCTTGACGGACAGCGCAAGATACTTTGCATCGCTGACGTTGAAAGGGCCTTACTAAATGAGTCACCGTTGCCACCGGGCACGGTCCTAACGTTTGATGACGGTTACCAAGAGCATTTGGCACGTGTTGTCCCGATGCTGGTTGAACGCTCGGCTGAGGCGATATTTTATGTCTCTACTGGGCTACACGCTGATTCGCGCCGAAGTGCTGTGGTCGATGCTTGGTACTGGTTGCTCGATCATGCACAGCAACCAATCGCTAGTATTCATTTGCCGGACGGTCGAGAGTTCCGACGACGGTTAGATAATCTCAAAGATAAAAATTGGTGGATTTTAGGCACTGCCAAACAAGCCCTGCTTGAAGCCACGCCCACTGTGCAAGCGGAGATGCTTAGTGAATTAGCTGAGTCGATAAGCTGCCAATTACCAGACCAACTCTCCAGTGAGCTCTATTTGAGTATTTCCGACTGGCAAACTCTGATCGATGCAGGCATGCAGATAGGTGCACACGGAGTTACTCATCAGCGATTATCCCAGCTGACCGATCAGGCGTTAACTGCCGAAATACGTGGTTCGTTGAAGGTAGTTCAGCGATATAGCTACCATGCTAGATTCGCATTTGCCGATGGGGCATACGATCAACGTGCAATAGAAGAGTTACGCCAATGTGCTGTGCTTTCCGCAGTAACCTGCGAGTCTGGTGCAGTTTCTGCAGAAAGCGAATTGCTGCGGTTACCACGGCTATTTTTGACACCGAAAATGTAACTATTAGTTGCATTATTTTGATTGAAGCTGGATTTTCCCAGTATTTAGGGCAGGGAAGTCGACTCGTCTTTTTCATTGAGTTATACGAGCGTGCTAACCGGCCGGTACGCTTCTTTGAACTCTGCAGGTTGCCTTCTCGGGCGGCCGGTTGCCATGTTGATACAAACCCACTGCGTGCGGGCACGGAGTACCACCAGTTGATCCGATGCCCGAATAACCTGATAACCACGCCATAAGTCGACCTTGCCGTTATTCTCAGCTATCCAGGTTGCTACGTGCAGGCTATCGCCTAAGTAGGTTGGAGCCAGGTAGTCCAGCTCGTGTCGGCGTACCACCACACCGACGCCGAGTTGGCGGTATTCAGCTATACCGAAGCCCTTTGCTTTGGAGTGCGCCCAGGACACGTCCTCCAGCCACTTCAGGTAGCTGACGTTGTTAGTGTGGCCGTACTCATCCATGTGCTCGGATTTGACTTCGACCTGTTGCACAAACGGTTCTGCGACATCCCAGATCATTTATTGTTGCGCAGTTGAGACAGGTGGTAGAGCGAAAACGCGGGCGAAGTAATCAGAAAGTTCGTCGGCGACCTCATCGCGATCAACCGTGGTATCAACGCCAGCCAGCACTCGTGCCAAGCGCTTTTTGTATTCCAGTTGCATCGTACGACCGATCTCAATGCGCTGTGCCTGTGGGCTACCAGCGCCGTGCATGGATTCGGTCAGGTAGCCGACTGCGTTACGGCCCAGCGTCATATTTTCGATGAGGCGCAGCATGCGGGCGCGTTCTTCAGTAGTAAATCCCTCGCGGCCTTTCAAGTACTTCTCTAACAGCGGGCCGATGGTCGGGTCGGCAAAATCAGCTGAGGCGGGTAGGGTAACCATCAGGCCGCCGGCGAGATCCTGGGCGAGGCGACCAATTTCGTAAGGCATTTTAGTGACGTGATGCTTGCAGACATTCGCCAACATATCGTCGCTGATAAAGGCCCCGGATTCTGTAGCGTGGCCCTGATGGCTGGAAGCGATACCGGTGCCATAAATCGTCTCGTTGAGGTGCGTCATCTCAACCAGTTTGTCTTTGATGTGGCTGGCGCCCACAGCGCCGTTCATATCGGCGATTTGTGCGGCCGCACCGATCAGCACGTCGCCAACACCACTTTTGCAGACATAAGAACGGCGATGGTACGTAGTGAAGCGTTGCACCAGCATGGCAGCGAATTCTGTTTCGCCGTCCATAAACACCAGGTCGTTGGGAATGAACACATCATCAAAAATGATCATCGCTTCCTGACCGGCAAACTTGGCATTGCCCGCGTCGACATCGGAAGGCTCCATCGCCCGCGAATCACAGGATTGGCGGCCGTAAACATAAGTAATGCCTTTGGCGTCAACCGGAATTGCGCCAACAATCGCAAAATCACGATCTTTCTCGCCGAGCCGTAATGTTGGCATAACGATGAGATGGTGCGAGTTGATGCAGCCGGTTTGGTGCGCCTTCGCACCGCTCACATAAACGCCTTCCGGTGTGCGTCGTGAGACGTGTAGGTATAAATCCGGATCGCTTTGCTCATGCGGTGCCTTGCTGCGATCACCTTTTACGTCGGTCATCGCACCACCGATAACGAAGTTACCGCGATGCATATCCGTCAGGAATGATTTGAGACGATCGTGATAGACGGTTTCGTGCTGCTTGTCGATCTCGAAGGTAACGGAGTACAGCGCGTTAAACGCATCCATACCGACACAGCGTTGAAAACAGGTGCCGGTAAGCTGGCCGAGTCGGCGCTGCATTTTATTCTGGGCGACGAGGTCGGGGGCTGAGGTGCAGACGTGCAGGAAGCGACTAATGCGCTCGCCGGTGAACGGCGAAATAACGCTACCCAGCTCAGGGTTACTCACCGCCAGATCGTAAGTTGCGGCAATGGCGTTAATCGATGGCCGAATTATGGGGTGATCAACCGGCTCTGTCACCAGTTCGCCGGACAGGTACACCTTCAGCGGCCGGTTTCGCAGCGATTCAATATAGTCCTCGCCGTTGGTGATTCTGGATGGGTTACCGGAGTTATTGGAAGTGGCCATGGTGCCTCTGAGATGCTTTGGATATGACGCGGGTGAACAACGTTTTCGGGTGAGTTAACCCGATAAAATTTTTTGCGTAAACAGTACGATGCCACGCCGCCAGAATAAAGTGATTGACCTCGGTCTGCGAGCTTGTGGCGCTAGTGGTATCAATCACTAAGCATTGGCCATTATCACCACTGCTTAGTTATGGCCGTTGTATCGACAGTTGGTGGCACAAGGTTCAACCAGTACCAGCAAGTAAGGTTGGTTATATTTTTAGATAAATTGACATATGTTAAGAAGGTGGAAAGGTTAAAATGTTATAATAATCAGACACTTCAAGGTGTTTTTCGACAAATTAATCACCCGGTCGCGTACTATTGTTCGTGTGCGCCCCAGCTCTATCGGGGCTGCTCACTGCCGTCAGGAATGGGGTTGTGAATAATTGCCCTCGTTTAACGACAAAATTCAGGTATAGGAATTGAGCAAAAACCACCACAGAGATCTTACTCTGGCCAATATTCGCTGGCAAAAAACGCCGCTGCACGCAGTGCCTGGCAGGCAGCAGAGAGTGATGGTTGATCCCTGTCAGTCGGTGGGAGGCGTAATTATTTATGGGTAAGACGATGAAAGAGGAAACGCTGGAGCTCGGTGGCAGGGAATCGGGTCTCGATTTCCCTGTTGTGGGAGTAGGCGCATCGGCGGGTGGGTTGGACGCATTAAAGCAGTTGTTCGAAGCGGTGCCGGATAAGCCTGGAATGGCATTCGTAGTGATTCAGCACCTGGACCCGGACCACAAAAGCATGATGGCTGATTTACTAGCGAAATACTCAGCGCTGCCAGCGGTGCAAGTGGAACACGGCATGCGACCTGAACCTAACCGCGTTTATGTTATTCCACCTAATTACTACATGAAACTGGAAGACGACCAGTTACAGCTTGAAGAGCCACGGAAAAAACGCGGTCAGCGGATGCCCATTGACTACTTTTTCTCTTCTCTTGCCACCAACTGCAAGGAAGGCGCAATTGCTGTCGTGCTATCGGGAACGGGCAGCGATGGCTCGTTGGGTATTCGGGATGTAAAAGAGGCCGGCGGGCTGATCGTCGCTCAGAAGCGTGACACTTGTCAGCATGATGGTATGCCGCGAAGCGCAATCGCTACCGGCGTGGTGGATTTTGAACTGGAGCCCGACAAGATTCCGGCGGCTATCACCGACTACTGTAAGCACCCTTATTGCCGTGATAAATCGGCCAGCCCGACCAAGGCTGATAAAAGTGCGATAACGCCCATTCTGGGGTTGTTACAGGCCCGGACAAAATACGATTTTCGCAGTTACAAGCGATCAACACTGGGTCGGCGTATCGAGCGGCGTATGAGCCTCGCCAAGCTTGAGGAGCTTGATGATTATCTGGAGCGTCTCCGCAATGACGACGCCGAAGTAAAGGCGTTGTGTGACGAGTTTTTGATCGGCGTGACGTCATTTTTCCGTGACCCACCGGCGTTTAAAGTATTGGCTGAGGACGTTATTCCGGAATTATTGCGAAACAAGCCGGCGGAAGAGCCTGTTCGTATCTGGGTTCCCGGTTGCTCATCCGGTCAGGAAGCCTATTCCATTGCGATTCTCATGCATGAAGCGCTGGAAACGTCGGGTACCAATCGAAATATTATTATCTTTGCGACCGATATCGACACGGCGGCACTCGAAAAGGCCCGCGATGGCTACTATCCGGAAGGGATAGTTTCCGAAATTACTCCCGAGCGGCTAAACCGGTATTTTCTCAAGGAAAATGACGGCTACGTGGTGACTAAATTGCTACGTGATACGGTGGTGTTTGCCGAGCAGAATTTAATTGCCGACCCGCCATTCTCCAAGCTCGACTTGGTTTCCTGCCGTAACATGTTGATTTACGTCGAAGCGGATCTCCAGCAGCATATTCTGTCGATTTTCCATTTTGCACTGAAGCAGCGCGGCTATTTATTTCTCGGCAATTCTGAGACTATTTCAAATAACCCCGGACAGTTTGAAGCGCTGTCGAAAAAGTGGCGTTTGTATCGGCGCACCGGTGCCAGCATTTCCCGGCCGATGAATTTTGCTCACAGCCCCAGCGGGCAGCCAAGGCCGCTATCCCCTAAATTAGCGGCGACAACATCGCGCAAACGCCGACAGTTCAGCGATATTACTCAGGAAACGTTGCTGCGCAGTTTTGCGCCGGCCTCGGTGCTGATAAACCGTGATGGCGATATTCTCTATTATTACGGTGATACCAGTATCGCGCTGAACGCTTCACGGGGCGAACCCACTCATCAACTAGTATCACTGGTAAAAGAAGGCGCTGCGGCACGCCTGCGCTCAATGTTGCACAAAGTTTGGCGCAGCGATACGCCGACTCCGGTGCAAGAGGCG
The DNA here is from genome assembly GCA_905479545.1 of uncultured Gammaproteobacteria bacterium. GTDB lineage: Bacteria > Pseudomonadota > Gammaproteobacteria > CAJQNE01 > CAJQNE01 > CAJQNE01. Next base: position 9,513 of record CAJQNE010000020.1, read on the forward strand.
GTAAAGATTCGTGAAGGTAACCGCAGCATTACGCTTGAGTTGAAGCTTGAGCCTGTTCCTGCCGATCGGGATCATGACCCGATGTTACTAGTGAGCTTTCGACAGCTCGGTAACGTTGAAGGTATTCCTGACCTTAAATCGCGTGATTTTGACGAAGATAGCGATATTGTGCAGCAGCTTGAGGCTGAGCTGACTTCTGCCAAGGCGGAACTGCACACCGTTATAGAGGAGTTGGAGAGCTCTAACGAGGAGCTCAAGACGACTAACGAAGAAGTCATGTCGATGAACGAAGAGTTTCAATCGACGAATGATGAGCTGGAAACTTCCAAAGAAGAGCTGCAGTCACTCAATGAGGAAATGAGCACGGTTAACAGCCAATTGCAGGAAAAGGTTGAGCAACTGGAGTCGACTAACGACGACCTGAATAACCTGATTAGTAGTACCTCAATTCCTACCATTTTTCTCGATGAAAAGCTTCGTATCAAGCGTTTTACACCCACCGCAACCAGCGTTTTTAAATTGATTCCGGGAGATATTGGCCGACCGATAAGTGACGTGAAAAACGACTTTGAGGAAGACGACCTGGTTGAAGCTGCCGAGACGGTTCTTAACAACCTGATCCCGCGCGAAGAAGAGGTGCACTGTCGTGATGGTCGTAGCTATCTGAGACGGGTTCTGCCTTACCGAACCGGCGAAAATAATATCCGGGGCGTCATTGTTTTGATGCTGGATATTAGCGAAATCGCAGCCGCCAAGGAGCAGCTCCGCGAACTAAACCGTTCGCTGGAAGACCGCGTAGAACAGCGAACCGCCTTCCTGCGTTTGCTGAAAGATACTGCCTTGCGCAGCAACATCACCAACACGCTACAAGACGCTGTGCCTTACGTGCTGAAGAATGTGCAAAGCCACTTCAGCTGGCCCGTCGGGCACCTACTGCTCCCGGAAACCGATTCGGGCAGTGCGATGGTCGATTCAGGTATCTGGCACGTTTCTGCGGATAATCCGGAACGTTACGATAGTCTGGTCGAAGGTAGTCGCGACCTGAAAATTAACGGTGGCGACCACGGTGTTTTGACCAAAGTGCGACGCAGCGGTCGACCAGGTATGACGTCAGAGGTCGACGAGGATTCCGAAATCTATGTGCAGCGCGGCTACCCAAGCAATGAGTTAACCGGTCATCTGGTTATTCCGCTATTGGTGGGTAAGGAAGTGTGCGGCCTCATTGAGTTCTTCACCGACGGCCAGAGTCTGGCGGTCGATTTAGACGATGACCTGGCCGAGGCGATGGGCCAGATCGGCACAATTCTGGGCCGGGTGATTGAACGCGAACGTGCTGAGGTTGAAGCGTCACGACGCCTGGCGCATCTGGCGCATGTATCACGGGTACTTACCGTTGGTGAGCTGGGCAACAGCCTTACCCATGAACTCAATCAACCACTTACTGCCATTGTTAATTATGCTGGTGCCGCTATTGGCGCTAATCGTAGTGGCGGCC
>CAJQNE010000021.1 GCA_905479545.1 uncultured Gammaproteobacteria bacterium
ACCAGCGAACAACTAAGGCAGCTGGCAACCCCGAAAAAATCTAACCGCCCCCACGGGCTAGTCCGGCAAACACCGGACAGGAGCAAGAAAATGGCAGTACAAATTTCGAAGAAAATCGTTGGCTACAGCGTAATCAAACCCGAAGAGCTTGAAGCCGCCAAGGTTAAAGCCGCAGAAGAAAAAACCAAAGCCGCTGCGGCAGAAGCCGAAAGCAATGTTATTCAAATGCATGAAAAGGTCGAACGGCCTCCCGTGCTAATCGGCAACACCTACAAAATTCGCACGCCGGTGAGCGAGCACGCCATGTACATCACCATTAACGACATCGTGCTCAACGAAGGCACGCCGCACGAGCTGCGTCGGCCGTTCGAAATGTTCGTTAACTCGAAGAACATGGAACACTTCCAGTGGATCGTCGCCCTCACCCGCATCTCCTCAGCGGTATTCCGAAAAGGCGGCGACGTCACCTTCCTGGTAGACGAACTCAAAGCCGTATTCGACCCCCGCGGCGGCTACTGGCAACCCGGTGGCCGCTACCTGCCATCGATTGTTGCCGAGCTTGGCGAAATCATCGAAAAGCACCTCATCAGCATCGGCCTCATGGGCAAGCCAGAACTAGACGAGCACCAGAAAGCCTTCGTTGAAAAGAAACGTGAAGAGTTTGAGTTGGAAAGCCCCGCCAGCAGTGACTTCCCGGAAAGCGCCCAGCTATGCGGAAAATGCAATACCAAAGCGATGTTGCAGATGGATGGCTGTATGACTTGTTTGAATTGTGGGAATAGTAAGTGTGGGTAGATAACCTATAGGTTTACTTGTGTTAAGCTAGCGAACTCACTCAACAGATGCCGTCTCACTATGATTTCTGACCAACGCTATACGTTTTACGAGTTTTTTGCCGGTGGCGGAATGGCTCAGGCTGGCTTAGGTCCACAGTGGGTTTGCGAATTCGCGAATGACATTGACAGAAAAAAATGCGCGACCTATAACAAGAATTGGCCCAACAAAATAGTTTGTGCCGATGTATCAGACTTGGACACATTGCAGCTGCCAGGTCACGCAGATTTAGCTTGGGCTTCGTTTCCTTGTCAGGACTTGTCACTCGCTGGCAATCGAGCAGGTTTAGGGGGTAGCCGGTCGGGTGCCTTCTGGCCGTTTTGGCAAATTATCCGAGACATGGCTGAGCAAAATCGCCCAGCAAACCTTATTGTTCTTGAAAATGTGGTCGGTCTACTCACCGCCAACAACGGCGCTGACTTTGCAGTAATAGCCCGTGAGTTCAGAGAAGCAGGATACAGATGCGGTGCTCTGATTATTGACGCAGTAACGATCTTGCCGCAGTCACGGCCTCGACTATTCATTGTTGGAGTTAAAAACTCGCTTGCCCTTCCTGATACCGCCGTACGAAATGATCCGCACCCGATCTGGCACCCTGAGAAACTGATCGCTAGCTTCGCTCAACTCTCACCAGCAGATCAAGACAACTGGATATGGTGGCACATCCCAGCACCAGTTAATCGAACAAGCCGCTTTGCGGACTTGATAGAGCAGAACCCTGAAAGCGTGCAGTGGAATAGCGAAGAAAAGACTACATCCATTCTTGACATGATGAGTAAAGTAAATCGCGAAAAAGTAAACTTAGCTCAAGCTAAGGCGTCACTGCAAAATGATGTACAGATAGGTGCAGTTTATCGCCGAACCCGGACCGAAAACGGCAAAAAAACCCAGCGCGCCGAGGTTCGGTTTGACGATGTCGCGGGATGCTTGCGAACGCCGTCAGGCGGATCGAGTCGACAAGTGCTACTGGTGGTTTCTAAAAATGACATTCGTTCGAGGCTGATCTCCAGTCGTGAAACGGCTCGACTAATGGGTCTTCCTGACAGCTATTTACTTCCCGAAAATTACAATGAAGCCTACCACCTCACCGGAGATGGTGTAGCAGTGCCTGTAGTGCGTCTGGTCGCTAAATATCTGTTAGAACCCGTGATTGAACATCAGTCAATGCGGGCTGCCGCGTGAGCGTAATTCCCTGCGACTCCAACAAAGAGCTCAAATTAAAAATCGATGAGTTCGCCGAAGTTCTCAAGAGTCAAGCGCATACGTTAGGGGATCACGGCCTGACCGAACAGGAGTTTTACGATAGCGGACTGTTTCGCGGTGCTATCGAACGTATTAGGGGCCAGTTCTCCGCGACAATGCTACCTAAACGAAAATTCGTGTCGGCAGTCCTGGATTATATGCAGGCGGGGCAGTTTATAAGCTCCTGGGAGTCTGCTGGGGAATCGAACCGCCACGATTACTCGATAATTCTGAATAGTGGTAAGAACGCTGCTATAGAGCTGAAAGGCTGTCTAGACGGAAACAATACAAATATCTTTGACCGCCCTCCTAGCGCAAATGAGTTTGTTATTTGGAGCGTCTGCACGAACCCATCCGCAAGTCCCCGACACAATGTTTGGTCTGGAATACACACGAGACTCGGTGCCGAAATTATTTCCAAAGGCGAGGTAGTAGACGGCCTAATTGTATGGGATATGGTTTGCGGAACTATTGGCAGACCATGCCCTAAAAAACTTGAACAACACTTTACGGTAGTCGGTGACTACGAATTACCACCTCCTTGCTTATATTTGTTTCCGAACACTATTCCTAACGTACGAAACAATCCTGAACCTTCGAGCCACTCGCTCGAAAACGTAGAGCTGATGCAGGCCTTTGCCGAATGTTTCTCTGTTTTAGAGAGTGACATTAATACGGTAAAACTCAAGGTCGAAAATGTGGAGTCAGATGTTGCCCGAACGACCACCGTTATTCGGAACGCGGAGATTGCCAAGACATCTAAGCCAATTCCAATTAAACGCAACTAACTTGCGCAATTAAACGCCACGCAAAGAAATCAAAACTGCTGAGTTCCGAATAATTCAACAATGGGGCCAAACTGTTTAAGGCCTAGCCTTTTACCCGCCCTGCGGTGTTGTAGAAGAGGTTTCTTATTGACCGGTCATAGCAAGCGTAGCGTGGCAATCTCAAATCCCTGAAGCCAAGGAATTTCCGCATTGCCCAAAACGCCGGCTAAGCTTTTCCAGTTAAGCAGCGACATTGCTCAAAGATACCGCTTAGGCTCCATCGATTGATGGAGCACATCGATAATCTCGACATGCGAGGCTCGCAACCGGTAGTAGATGTGATGCTTTTCAGCCTGAATGCTGTAGTAGCCAATTTTAATATCGCTTCGATTCCGGCCTTGTGTTGGGTTATTCGCTACGGCTTGCATCCGGTCTCTGAGTAACTTCAGGTATTTTCTATTTTGTCGCTGGCCATAGTTTCCAAATGTGTAGTCGGCTATCTGCCTCAGGCTTTGTTGTGCCTGCGGTGAAAGTGAATAATTAGCCATTAATCCATCAATTCATTCATGAAGCTTTCACCGTCAACTCCCTGGCCCTGATCGAGCTGGCGCTCTCCTTTAGCCAATGTTGCTCGCAATACATCAAGCTTCGTCTCTTCCTGCTCTAGCAATCGAAGCCCTGCCCTTATTGCATCGCTTACAGAGGCAAAGCGACCACTTTGCACTCGTGAATCGATGAACTCACCAAAATGCTCACCTAGTGAAATGCTGGTATTTTTTACCATACCTCCCTCCGGATGTAGTTAACTTATACTCAGGGAATTGTACCAATTTTTGGTATTTGCGTAACTATGCGTATTTCTGCAGGTTTTTCAATATACGAGGTCTTGCCTTTTGCCCAAACGCGACTGCCTACCTGTCTGTTTTAACCAAACCAGAACATGAGTATCTAAATGAAGGGCTGCCACTCTTTATCCCAATGCTGATCCGGTAGATTATCGCTGTTACCGGTTACTAAATCGGGAATCTTTCTGACCTGCGCCAGTTTGCCATTGACGGCTTCAGCCACCAGTTGCACTGAACGACCATGCCGCTTAATGATAACCGGCTCACCCGTCTCCAACACCTGGTCGACTAACCGATATAAATTCGCCTGCGCTGACGATACGGTTTCAATCTTCATCGGATCACCACCTAAATACGTACTACTTCGATTATTTCACGTACGCGCCGCCAGTACGCCATGAAATCACCACGCTCTGCAGTCCCGAACGCAGCGGCAGCTTAGTCATAACGCTGCAGCTCTTTATCTTTCACCGAATCACTGACCTTATTGAACCAAAGATTCTCAGCCACATCACCCTCATCATTGGCTTTGATCAGGTTTTCGGCTGCACGCTTAAATAGCTTTTGGCTCGCATGAGAAAATGCACCCCAGTCGCACCACCGCCAAAGCGTGTACACGGCTTTGGACACATGCTCGTCGCTGCTGTCGAAGGTAGCTTGGCGAGCTGTTCGCCACCACCGCTGTTCTGCATCGCTAAGTTTGTGCGCCGTGGGTTCTGCGGCGCGCTCGGATTGCCACTGCTCTATCAGGCTGGCGGCCTGGTCTAAACCGGGTCGGTTTTGCACAACCGTGACAGCCATAGCCGCCCGCCACCAGTGGCTGAGGCACTGCCGCTGATCAGCCGGTTCCAGATGCGGCAGTACCACCAGTACGGCATGCAGGCTGGTGAGGCCGTGCAAAATAAAAAACTCATTGTCGCTGGCCAGCAATGTGGCGGCGGCGAAAGCGGTTAGTTCTTCAACGGCGGAATCGAGCGTGTCGTTTTCAGCCGGTAAGCCGAGCGGGCCCCAGTCGTTCAGATACTTCGCCATGGGTAAGTGCGGGTCATTAAAACTAATCACCCGCTGCTGAAAACCACCTCGGTGTAGTTGCTGATAAGGCTCACTGTTACCGGCAGCAACTGCCGTGCGGGTAAGTTCGGCCACCGCCCCGCCATTAAGCAGCGCCAGCGAGGCTTCAATCGGCGCTTTTGCTGTACTGCTCCAAAGCGCTTCGGGTGAGTTATGCGGCGGTTCGGTCGCTAGTGGCTGAAAGGCGGTGGCCATATAGGCCAGGCCCTCGCCCAACAT
>CAJQNE010000022.1 GCA_905479545.1 uncultured Gammaproteobacteria bacterium
CATGGCTTGCGAACCTCATATCCGATTTTATTTACGATGAACTGTGCAAGGCTAATCATCGCTAAAAACTTGTAATTACCTGGGGGAGTGCCTGGTTACTTCGTAGCTACAACACGCAGCAAACGGCATAGCACTACCTCCGCTTTTACCGACAATAGCCGCACTAATAGGGCAACTCAGGCAAACTGCGACTGGCGGCAAGCAGACCCTGACGGGTGGATTGGTTCGATAACCCGCCGCCGTCAGCCGCAAACTAACGAGCTTGGGTATACTGCAGGGATGAGTTCAGAGCCAACGCCAAACACGGCAAATAAACAGTGGTTACCAACCGGTTTAATCAGCCAGTTGCAGGCCTGGCCAAAAACCATAGCGGCTGTGTGGCTGATGATTACGCTATTGGCGGTTAGCGGCATTACCCGCCTGGAGTTCACCAGTAATCACCGGGCATTTTTTAGTGAAGATAACCCTGAGTTATTAGCTCTTGAGGAACTCGAAGAAACCTTTTCGCAGAATGACACAGTGTTTTTCGCCATCGGCCTTCGCGATGATTTAGGCGGCGATTTATTTGCCGAACGCCGATTAGCCGCGGTGGTAAAACTCAACGAATTAGCATGGGATTTACCGTGGTCGCAGCGGGTTTCATCGATTGCCAATTTTCAGCGAATAGAGGCCAGCGGCGATGACCTGGAAGTATCACCACTGCTACCGGATGAGCTTCCAGACAATGCGGCGGAATGGGCTGAGCTAAAACGAGCGGTGCTAGCTGAACCGCGCGTGCAAAACCTCTGGCTGTCGCCCGATGGTCGGGTCGCTGGCCTGAGCGCCAAAATTAATCTACCCGACGAAACGCGCAGCAAAGCGATTGGCGGTGTCCACCGCGAAGCAACCAAGCTAGCAGAGAATATTGAACGCCAATTCCCCCAGCTGCGGGTTTATATCGGCGGTGTCGTGTCGTTAAATGCGGCGTTCTTACAAGCGATGAAAAAAGATACCGCGAAGCTATACCCTATAGCGTTGCTGGCCAGCTTCCTGTTGCTGTCGTTTTTACTGCGCAGCTGGCAAGCCGCTTTAGCAACTACCACTATCACTGGCTTAGCGGTAATTATTACTATGGGTTTGGTGGGGTGGATCGCACCCGTGCTGAACTCGGTGTCCGCCAGTGCCGTTATCATGATTATGACACTGGCGGTGGCCGACTGTGTGCACCTGCAAATCAGTTTTCGCCAACAGCGCTTAGCCGGTGATCCGCCACGCAGCGCGATGAACCACGCACTTAAGCTCAATTTTTTCCCCATCGCCATTACCAGCATTACCACTGCCATCGGCTTTTTGAGCCTGAACTTTTCGGTAGCCCCACCCTTCCGCCTGCTCGGCAACACGGTAGCGGGTGGCGTGATGATTGCTTGGCTACTAACCCTCACTCTGCTGCCAGCCATTTACCACCTACCCACGCTCGGAAAAATTTCCGGCAAACGCTGGAGTAACGCACCCATTAACCGTGCAAAAACGCCAGTAGGCCGAGCGGCTATATGGATCACCCGCCGGCCAAAAACCATGCTACTACTGCTACCGCTGATGCTGCTCACCGCCGCAGCTGGGTTACCCCGTAACGAATTCGGTGACGATTATGTGCGGTACTTCAGCGAGAACATGCGCTTCCGCCAGGATTCTGACTTCATTAACAACAAGCTAACCGGCCAGCAGCTAATTGAATACGGCATTCGCGCCGGTGAATTTGGCAGCGTAACGAACCCCGAATTTCTTCAGCAGCTGGAAAAATTCGTACTGTGGCTGGAACAACAACCCGAAACGCGAAAAGTAGCGGCCATTACTCAGCTATTTAAGGAACTTAACCACGCAATGATGGGCGGCGGCGCCAACGACTTCCAGCTGCCTGATAGCGAGGAAAAAGCCGCTCAGTTCCTCCTGTTTTACGAGCTTGGACTGCCGCCAGGGAAAGATTTAAACGACGAGATAGATATCCATAAGCGCGCGACTCGTATTGCGGTAGTGCTCGATACTATCGATGCTGGCAAGCTACTGGCCTTCGAACAACGTGCCTATGAATGGATGCAAAATAACTGGCCTGCATCATTGGTTACCCGGGGTAGCGGTACATCCGTAATGTTCTCGCGCATCAGTCAACGCAATTTCACTGCCATGCTGAACGGCATGTTTCTGGTCGTAGCGCTCGTTACGCTCATTATGATTTTCACGCTACGTTCACTAAAACTTGGCTTACTCAGTCTGGTACCTAACTTGCTGCCAGCAGTGGCCGCATTCGGCGCCTGGGGCCTGATTAGCGGACGGCTCGACATGGCAACAGCGGTAGTCGGCAGCATGTCGCTGGGCATCATAATAGACGACACCGTGCACCTACTTGCCCGCTACTTACACAGCAAAAAACAGCTCGGCCAGAGCAGCACGGCAGCAATAACTAACGCCCTGACCACCGTTGGGCCAGCGTTGGTAACGACCTCATCCGCCTTGCTGCTAGGCTTCTTTGCTATCACATTCTCTAGCCTCGCTCTGAATGCCTCAATGGCCTGGTTAATGATGTTGATTTAGCCTGGCGTTAGTAACTGACTTATTGCTGTTGCCAGCGCTGCTACAGCTGTTCGACCGCGAGCCAAAGCCGTGACACGACTGCTTTCGCAGCGGCTTTTACTTTTTATCGGCTGCGGGGCTCTGATAAGCGCCCCCTCCCCGGCACACGCCGATTTCAGCACCACAATTGAACTGGAACAACGGTTTTTCCTACACGATGCTCCAGTGGCTAACCGGGAACGAAACTACTCAGCAATAGGCGGCGAACTGCAATACAGCTTCAGTAAAAACCGGGGGCGCCAGACTTTTACTGCAACAGCAGCGGGCCGACTAGACTACGATGACCCGGACCGCCGCTATATCGAAATACTCGACCTCGATAACATCATCCGCAGCGGCTCGTTTGAGTATCGTTTTGGAATTCGCCGGATATTCTGGGGCGTGACTGAAGCCGTTCATTTAGTCGACGTGGTTAACCAAACAGACTTACGTGAAGGCTTTGACGGTGAGGACAAGTTTGGCCAGGCAATGCTCAATATCGCCTGGTTTAGCCCCTTTGGCACCTTCGACGCATTTGCTATTCCGCTGTTCCGGGAGCGCAAATTTCCCGGCCCGATGGGGCGATTTGCCCTGCCGTTCGAAATATTGGAGCAAGACCGGCGCTATGTACTGGGCGCCGATCGAGACGATGTCGACTTTGCTGCCCGTTGGAATCACAGCCTGTTCGATATGGACGTAGCGATCAGTTATTTTAATGGCACGGTTCGCGAGCCTCGCAACGTCGCCTGCATACGACAAGGCAGCGGCTTTGCGGGCACGGAAAACGACAATAACTGCGATATCGACAGCGCCGTACCGGACGGCGGTGCGTTAGGGCAGTTAATCACCGCCCTGGACAATGCCGGACAGACGCTTGGCGGCAATGGCGCTATCGGCTCACAGCTAGCGCAGATAATTGCCAATATCGACCCGACCGGACTAGTTCCTAATCAAGCAGAACTGACGCAGGCATTTCTCGACGCGATTGTAATTGTGCCGTTCTACGAGCCGTTGCAGCAAATTGGCTTTGAATGGCAGTACAACTATGGCGATTTAGCCCTCAAGGCGGAAGCAACTCGTCGTGAGCTGGCAAGAAGCACCCCGGCAAGCTCGATGGACACAGGCGGCCAGGGCAACACCTCAGGCCAGCCAGATTCAGAGAAAGAATGGCTGTCGGCTGCCGCCGGGGGTTTTGAGTACACACTAGTAGGCGTTTTGGGTAGCAATATTGATGTCGGCCTAATCGGTGAGTACCTCTATAACCAGAACGACCGGGCGATTGTTGGTGATTTTGACGACGACATCGTAGCGGGGACCCGGCTTGAGTTTAATGACGTGAAAACCACCCGGATTATCGCAGCGGTGATTCAGGATACTGACAATGAAGGCCGTTATTATTCGTTCGATGCCACCCGACGGCTTAGCCGCAATTGGAGTGGTCAAATTGAGGGCTTATGGCTTTCAAACTTTCCCACCGACGACCCTGCGAGCTTTTTTGCAGACGAAGATTTAATAACATTAACGCTGAAGCGGTTCTTTTAGGCAATCTGACGCTATGGAAAAGTCACTGCACGACGCGGCGAACACGATAAGAAATGCCAAACGCCTACTCGCGATTACCGGTGCAGGCATTTCCGCCGACTGCGGGCTCCCTACCTACCGCGGTAAAGGTGGGCTATACGTTGGTGGCGCGACGGCTGAGGGCATTCCAATTGAGCAAGCGCTGTCGGGCGAGATGTTGTTACGCAAACCGGAGGTTTGCTGGAACCATATTGGCAGGATTGAACAGGCCTGTCGCGGCGTGCAACCCAGCGCCGGCCACCGGGCACTGGTTGAGCTTGAACAGCACTGCGCAGTAACCGTATTGACGCAAAATATTGACGGCTTTCACGGTGCCGCTGGCAGCCGGGACGTCATTGAAATGCACGGCAACTTCTATCACCTTAGCTGCAGTCTTGATGCTGGTTGTGGGCTCAAAACCACTGTCAGTGACTATGCTGATTTGTCGCTGCCACCGCCCTGCCCGGAGTGCGGCAAACCGATGCGGCCAGATGTAGTGCTATTCGGCGAAATGCTACCTGAATCGGCGTTAAACCAACTCTATACCGCCATGAGCCGACAACCTGATGTCGTGCTATCAATCGGCACTACCAGCGTATTCCCATATATCGCGGCACCCGTTATTGAATGTCAGCGTTGGGGCGGCACCAGTATTGAAATAAACCCAGGATTCACCGAAGTCTCAACTGCCGTTGATATCCGACTGACCATGACCGCGGCAGAAGCCTTGCCGCGTATCATCTCACTGTTATAAGACAAACAAGGCTGAGCAACCGTACAGATTGGGCTATTATCTGAATTATTCACTTTCTGAATATTATATTCACTTGCGGAATAATCCAT